>JACKGA010000003.1:0-111227 GCA_020632195.1 Candidatus Nomurabacteria bacterium
GTCATTATTAACATCTCTCACTCAACTAGGCTATTACACCATTTATTGCTAGAACAAGAAGGTTTATTTCTACTCGTTTTAGTACAAGCAAAAAGCACTCGAATGAGTGCTTTTTGTTAGTGAAATATTAAATTAATCTATAACTTTCGTTACAAAAAGTATTTAATCTTATATAATGAATTTATGAATAATCGGCAAACAGTTAAAATATTTCTAGCAGAAGGAAACCCGACAGGACTTAGATCCCTTGAACTTTTTAATTGGAACGGTAAAGGTTTTATTATTCCAAGAGATAGAATGGAAGTGATTAATGGAAGATCAGAGCTGCAAACTCAAGGCGTTTATATTTTATTAGGAGAGGAAGAGGGAAGGCAAAAAATTTATGTCGGTGAATCAGAAAATGTTTTAACAAGACTCAAAAGTCATAATAAAAATAAAGATTTCTGGGACACAGCCATAACTTTTTTTTCAAAGGATGTTGTGCTTAATAAAGCGCATGTCAAATACCTTGAAGAGCTTTTAATTAAAGAAGCAACTGATGCGGGGAGAGTGTTATTGGAAAATGGAAATCAACCACAACAAACACGTTTATCAGAATCTGAAGAAGCGGAGACACTTTTGTTTGCTGAGAATATTAAATTAATACTTTCTTCAATTGGATACATTTTTCTTAAGAAACCCATTGAATATGAAATAACATCAAAAGAATCTGCTGATATTTACATATGTGAGGGACCAGATGCTCGTGCAGAAGCATTCTATACAAGTGAAGGTATTGTCGTTTTAAAAGATTCACTTATACGTAAAGACTTTGTTCAAAGCGTCGGCAAAAAAGATTCATTTTTTATAAAACGTCAGGGTCTTATTGATGAGGGTGTATTAATTGATGTGAATGATAAGCAAATGAAATTTAGCAGGGATTATGTATTTAATAGCCCCTCAACATCCGCAGCACTGGTTCTTGCAAGAAATGCAAATGGGTGGAGTGAGTGGAAGCGAAAAGAGGATAAAAAAACTCTTGATGAAATAATTCGAAAAACTGTAGATACTGAAGATAGTAATGCTTTAAATTCTACAGAATAAAACATGCTGAGCACGAGAAGGGTTGTAAACTAAAAGCAAGAAATGATTGAAATAGACTTACTCGATTCCATCACCAAATGGCACGTTCTCCTAAATAATAAGTACCTCATCTATGGATGATACTGGACACTCAAGATCCTTTTCTCATATACAGAGCTCATATTTGATATGTGATATATTGTTGGTATAGTATCGCTATGTCGACATCTTCACGATATCGCTATATAGGGGTGTCCAGCCTCCTTTTTCTTGGACTCCTTGCTATTGCCGTGTTTGGTACTGGACCCATCGTACGAGGTCGCCTGGGCGATGTCTTGACCGTGATGCTTCTCTTTTCTTGTATAAAAATAATTCGCCCAAACTGGAATGCTCTTTGGATTGCTCTTGGTGTTTTTGTATGTGCGGTGATATTAGAACTCTTACAATTGACCTCTTTTCATGAAAACTTTCAACATATACCCTACGTCGTTGAATACCTCTTGGGAGCACATTTTGATTGGCATGATTTTATTGCCTATGCGGTTGGTATTCTCGGCATTCTTTGTATCAATGATCTTTTTCTTGAGGCTGATGCACTCTTCATGGCTACCCAAGTAACAATAACTGACGAACACTCGGCATAGCTCATCGGGATTATTCAACACGTTCTTGAAAATATGCTACGCTAAACAGTATGAAAAAGCATTATGATGTAATCATTATAGGAGGCGGAGCCTCAGGTCTCATGGCTGCAGGGTGTGCCGCTGAGTGTGGCAAACGTGTTCTGATTATCGAAAAAAATAATGAGCTTGGCAAAAAATTAAAAATCACGGGTGGCGGGCGCTGTAATATTACTAATGCTACCTTTGATCATCGTGAATTTTTGAAAGCATATGGTCATGCTGGGAAATTTCTTTTTTCTGCCTTTGATCAATTTGATGTTCAAGATACTTTCGACTTCTTCGAGTCACGCGGGCTTCAGCTCGTGGTTGAAGCACGTCGTCGTGCCTTTCCCCACACACAACGCGCATACGATGTTTTCAAAATCCTAGAGACCTCTATTACTAATGAACACGTCACCACGCTCTTGGATACCCCCGTTAAAAAAATACACGTGCACAACCATATCATAACCGCAGTTGAAACACGCCAGTCGAAATATACTGCTGATGCCTTTATTATTGCCTGTGGTGGCGCTTCACATCCCGAGACAGGGTCCACCGGAGATGGTTTTGCATGGTTATCTGACCTCGGACATACTGTCAAACAACCAACACCAAATATCGTCCCTGTGCGCTGTGCTGATGCATGGGTGCATCAGCTCGCAGGCGTTTCGCTTTCGTTTATGAAAATTACTTTTTTTGTTGAGACAAAAGGAATACAGAAAAAGGCATTTTCAAAAACTGGTAAAATTCTTTTTACCCATTTTGGTCTTTCGAGCCCACTGATTCTCAATAGTGCCTACGAGATAGAAAAACTCTTGAATCAGGGATTGGTAACGGCAACTATTGATTGCTATCCCGACACTGACCACGGAACACTTGAAAAGAACATTCTGAAGATTTTTGATCACAACAAAAACAAACTCTTTAAAAACATTGTGAAAGAGGTGGTCCCAAAAGGACTTGCTGATACGCTTCTCTCTTTCAAAATTCTTGACCCAGAAACCAAGGTTCATAGTATCAGTAAAGAAGAACGTAAATCTATCGTACATATTCTAAAAGCACTTCCACTGACTATTACAGGGTTGATGGGCATGGATCGAGCCGTGATTTCTGATGGCGGTGTGCCCCTCACTGAGATAGATACCAAGACCATGCGTTCACGCATAATCCATAATATGTATATCACGGGCGATATGCTCCATGTGAATCGACCATCAGGTGGGTATTCCTTGCAACTCTGCTGGACCACGGGTTATGTTGCGGGACAACTTGGATAGTAAAATATTTTTATGAGTATCTACTATACCTACATTCTCCGTTGTGCTGACGACACGCTCTATACCGGCATTACGACTGATCTCGATCGTCGCACGGATGAACACAATGGTCTGAACAATGATAAGAAAGGTGCAAAATACACGGCATCACGCAGACCAGTAACCCTCGTATATTCGCAAGAATTCACCAATCGCTCCGAAGCAATGAAAGAAGAGGCACGAATCAAAAAATTGAATAAAAATGAAAAAGAATTTTTGATATCTAAAAATCAAAGAGCTGTGCTATAATTCCCCCATGTCACATTTTGTAGAATTTAGTTTATTGATTGCATTGGCTGCAGCAGTTGCGGTGGTCATGCGCCTTATCAAACAACCATTAATTATTGGACATATTGTTACCGGATTAATCGCAGGAATGTTTTTTTCAACAATCCTTGGCTCTGTTGAAACCTTGAAACTTTTTAGTGAAATTGGTATTGCCATTCTGCTCTTTCTCGTAGGGCTTCATCTTCATCCTAAAAATGTAAAAGAATTTGGAAGCGTCTCACTTATCACCGGAATCGGACAAGTAGTCTTTACTTCTGCGGTGGGATTCGGTATCTGTATGGCACTGGGACTCGGGACGATACCATCAATCTATGTAGGTATTGGGCTTGCTTTTAGTAGTACTATTATTGTACTAAAACTGATCAGCGATAAAGGTGACATCGATAGTCTGTATGGCCGTATTTCAATTGGTTTTCTACTCGTGCAGGATATTATTGCTATTCTCATTCTCTTTGCACTCCCTTTGATAGCATCAGGTGATTTTGCCCTTGGGACGATTGTCCTCATGTTGCTGAAAGCGACACTCTTGCTTGCCATCATGTATCTAATCTCAAAAGAAATTATTCCACGCATTGGTACCTTTATGGAACGATCTCAAGAACTGTTGTTTCTTTTTACCATTGCTTGGGGGTTAGGTATTTCTGCGCTCTTCTATATCGCCGGTTTTAGTATTGAAAGTGGCGCACTGGTTGCTGGGATTTCACTTGCAACACTTCCCTCTCGACGCGAAGTCTCGGCACGCCTGACACCCTTGCGTGATTTTTTCATTATTATGTTCTTTGTACTCTTGGGAGCTCAGATGGATTTTGGCACCATTGGACCTCTTATTCCATCGGCGCTTATTCTTTCGGCTCTAGTCCTTATTGGGAATCCGCTCATTCTCATGACTATTATGGGACTCCTCGGTTACAAGAAAAAAACAAGTCTGCAAACAGGTTTTACCGTTGCGCAGATTAGTGAGTTTTCTCTGATTGTTATTGCTCTGGGTGCAAAAATTGGGCACTTGAACAACGATGTGGTGTCGCTCGTTACCTTGGTCGGGCTTATTACTATTTTTGGCTCGACCTATCTTATTTCCTATTCTGATCAGATTTATTATGCGCTTGAAAAGTATCTCTCTATTTTTGAACGTAAAGAAACACGACAAGATACTGATGAATATGAAGCGTATGACATCATTCTATTTGGTGCAGGACGTGTCGGGCAAAAATTTCATGAGCTGTTTCAAAAAGATTCTATTTCGCATCTCATTATTGACCAAAATCCTGATATTATTGAAAAGCTCAGAACACAAGGATTGAATGTTGTATACGGCGATGGGTCAAATATTACCTTTATAGAAGAGCTGAATTTCAATGATGCTAAAATTGTCATCTCAACGGTTCCTGATAATGCTATGAATGCGATTATTTTTGATGTAACTCGCCGTGCACATCCCGATACGCTCTTTGTAGCAACCGCTACGACCAAAGACGAGGCTCTTGAAATGTACGAAATGGGTGTTGACTATGTCATTATGCCTCATCTCTTGGGATCACAGCATGCTGCATCATTGTTCGAGCAGTATATGTTCCAGCGTGATGGTTATGACATGATGCGTCACCACCATCTCAATGAATTGAGAAGTCATGACGTGGTGTAAAAATAGTTTTTTAAATATATCAAAACCACATCATTGCTGATGTGGTTTTAACCATAATGTAAGCAAAAAGATTATTTCTTTTTTGCTGGAGCTTTTTTAGCTGCTGGTTTTTTAGCTACCTTTTTAGGAGCGGCCTTTTTTACAGCTTTTTTTGCTGGAGCCTTTTTGGCTGGCTTTTTAGCTGCTACTTTCTTGACAGGCTTCTTTGCTGCTGGCTTTTTAGGAGCGGCCTTTTTTACAGCTTTTTTTGCTGGAGCCTTTTTGGCTGGCTTTTTAGCTGCTGGTTTTTTTGTTGCCATAGTGCTGGATACATACATTGTATGTATATCAATCACCGACTGCAAACATAAATAATAAAAACAATCGGCGAGCCTGTCGACTCAGGTTACCTACATTGTAAAATGATGTCTGAAAGAAGTAAACAAAAAAAGAGTTGTGGAAAAAATATTTTTTGTTTTTTATACATAAAGAAATATTTTGAAAACATCTTTACTCTCTGCATGCGATAGGTTATCCTAGCGCGCATGGCAAAAAACGACAGTATCATAAAATTTGATGAGGTGTCCTTTCACTATGAACTTGCAAAACCGATTATGAAATCGGCAAGCTTTTCATTGCGACGTGGTGCCAAGGTAACGCTCATGGGGCAAAACGGCGCTGGAAAAAGTACGTTGTTCAAGCTCTTGACCGACGAAATCAAACCTGAGGATGGACGCATCATTATGGCGCCACGATTGTCCGTTGCTATCTCACGCCAAGTGGTCCCACGCGATCAGCTCGATGATTCGGTGCGTGATTTTTTCCAATCAATGTTTATTGAAACAATCTATGATATAGATAAAAGAATAAAGGAAATTCTCGAAGTCGTGCATCTGCCACTTACTGAGGCTGATTATGACAAACCGATGCGTAATTTTTCGGGTGGACAACAGGCACGGCTCTTGCTTGCCTCTGCCTTGATTCAGGAACCTGATTTACTCCTTCTCGATGAGCCAACCAACAATCTCGATACTGCTGGCATCGAACACCTAACCACATTCTTGCAAGAATATACCAAAACGGTTGTGGTGATTTCTCATGATGCTGACTTTTTAAATGCTTTTACCGAAGGGGTCTTATATCTTGATGTGTACTCAAAAACAATCGAACAATATGTTGGTGACTATTATGATGTATTGGAACAAGTTGGTATCCGTATCGAAAAAGAAAAACGAAAAAACGCCCGCCTGGAAAAAAGTATTCAAGATAAGAAAGACAAGGCTAATTTCTTTGCAAAAAAAGGAGGTCGCTTGCGTGCTATTGCCAAGCAGATGCGCGAAGAAGCCGCCGAAGCTGAAGAAAATAAAGTAGACGTCCGCAAAGATGATAAAACTATTCGTGATTTCATAATCCCGTGCCAGGAAGACTTCGTCGGTGAGGCTGTAAAAATTACTTCATTCACACGCCTTAAGAATGGAAAAATTACTACGCGCGAAGCAGATGTTTCTCTGCGTCGGAATATGCGCCTATTGCTCGTGGGACCCAATGGAATCGGCAAAAGCACGCTTCTGGAATCATTAGCAACCGGTACTGCCGATGGAGCACGCCTGAATCCTGATGTACGCGTCGGATATTATCGTCAGGATTTCTCGACGCTCAATTTTGATGATACGGTTTTTGAATCACTTGCAGGAGTAATGGAACGCGTGGACCAAGAACGATTGCGTAGTGTAGCTGCAAGCTTCCTTATTACCAAAGAGCTGATTAATAATAAAATTGGAAGCTTGTCAGAAGGACAAAAAGGTCTTGTTGCTTTTGCGCGCCTGGTACTCCAGCGCCCAGGACTCCTTATCCTCGATGAACCGACGAACCATATCAACTTCCGCCACCTACCTATCATCGCCAAAGCGCTGGATCAGTACCAAGGAGCAATGATTATGGTATCTCACGTATCCGAATTCGTTGAACAGATTCGTATTGATGAAGTATTAGATTTAGGGAAATAAAAAACCGAAACAATTGTTTCGGTTTTTTAAATCATCTTCTTAAAATTTATTAAACTGGAGAGGAGGTCTTGTCCCAAACAAGTTTCATATCTTTTAAGTAACCCTGTGACATGGTTACAAGAATTTTACCTGTTTTGATCGGACTTTTAAATTCCTCAAAAAAATCTTTTCTTGAATCTGGACGTAAAGTATTTTCATACGCTGTCCAATCACGTTCATTTTGAAGCTCAATAATATAGATTATATGGTCTCGCCCTTCCGATGAATTGGTTGGCATTTCCATAAAACTAAAGAATAGTCCTGTTTTTGCCAAGCGGGGGAAATGTTTTTCTTCTAAGAATTCCTTTAGTCCGTTCGTAAAGCTAGGAACAACTGAAAAAGCAATTATCCAGTAAAATTTTCTTTTTGACATGGTTTTAAATTTTGACGGTGAAAAAATATTTATTTCCAAAATACAACATATATACAAATAATGCAAATGTCTTTCTGTGGTATAATCTTTCCCATATGCAAAACGAAGAAACACAAACAGTAGACGCCTATGGAAATGTGCTCGCCTATGGTGACACGATTATGCTGACCAAAGCATTAGACGTGCGCGGGACGAAGGTCAATCTCAAAAAAGGAACAGTTATCAAAAATATTCGATTGACTGATAACCCCGAAGAGATCGAATGCTCAGCACCGGGAGTAAAGGGGCTCGTACTACGAACTGAATTTGTAAAAAAGAAAAAATGAACTACCCCGAGGCAGAGCCATCGGGGTATCATTGTTTTAGAAGAGCATTGGTTGTTCTGAATGGAGTTGTTGGTAGTTATCCAATCCTTGATTCTGAACATAATTAGTGATCATATCAAGATTACCGAACTGTCCTACGGTATTAGCGTAGTAACCCGATGACCAGAATGTACCTCCCCACAGAAACTCTTTCACCTCTGTGTGGTGGGTAAAGATATATTTTGCAGTAATACTTTTGATTTTCGTGACGATTTTTGAAAAAGATTGGTTTGGAGTAGTTTGAAGAAGAAAATGAACATGGTCTTCATCTATACCTATTTCAAGAAAGTGTATTTCATATGCTGGGCCAAACTCCAAACATATCTTTTTCAGTGTTTGTGATACGTCGTCGGTGAAAACCTTTCTGCGGTATTTTACTGGACATACTAAGTGGTAGATCAAGAGTGTTCTATTATGTGACTTTGATATGTGTTTTGGTTTCATTGTTTTTAGTGTAACAGAAAACCGACCTAGAAGGTCGGGGAATTAACCGAGGGGATTAAAAAAATACCGCTATAGTAAAGCAAATATGATACGTATATAAACTAACCCTATATCCAAATATTTACAAAGGTCTTATTTTTTATCAAAAAAGAGGCGAGCAATTTTTAGCTCTTGAAATGAATATTTATCTTTCAAAATACTTTTTACTGGCGTGAGTGTTACTTTCCCTGTTTTTTCAAATTCTTCTTGAAAAGCACTCGTAATAATTTCAAGATCTTTTTTCTTTGGCCGTATATGCTCGATATCCTCGAGAGATAGAGATCTATTCTCAGTTAATTTTTCTATATGACTCGTAATAGTCTCGATAGCTAGTTCGCGTTCCTTGGCAGTCTGCTGGATGTCCTTTCCTTCCAGAATACACTTTTTAGTTTGTTCATAGGTTGTAGAGGTGTTCTTTTTCTCTTTTTTTTCAACTTTTTCAAGAGATCCTCCTGTATGAATAATAAATTTGTGATGACTTTCCGTAATACTTTCACTGTCTTTTGTTTCGGTATAGTCACGGAGTGTAGCTGAATGGCGTTGGAATTGTTTGTCCCGTACCTTAACCTTGGGGTGTACCAAAAGTGCGTGCTGATTGAACCCAGCCAGATAGAGCCCTTCGAGGGATCGTACACGTGAGAGCGCTACATACCCCTGTCCATATTCAAAAACATTCGAAAGATCCATATATGCCGCATCGAGACTCATCCCTTGTGATTTATGGACTGTAATTGCCCACGCGAGACGCAGGGGAATCTGTTCGATAGAAGCCAGTACCGTATCGCCATCGTGCATCGCCCAGATTGCAGGAGAAATGACACTCTCTCGCCCATCGCGTGTCTGGATGATCGGATATTCATCGTGCTCATCAAAGCCAACAACGGTTCCCAGAGTCCCGTTGGCATATCCTGCTTCAAAATTATTTTTGGTACACATAACCAAGGCACCGATTTTGAGTGTCAGTGTTGCTGGAGAAAGACATGAATTTTTTAACCGATCGACATTTGTCTTGGATCCTTTTGACGACATCGTATAGAATACCTCTTCGGTGTCCAAAGCATCAAGTTCGGATTGATTGAGCGCATCTACATCTGCATTGTGCGTATATAAGTGCGTCACGTGATCTTCTGGTATAGAAGATGTATATCGATCTTCGAGTAGTGACCAGTCCTCTTCTAACTCTCCCGTACGAATACGTCCGAGGATATCAAGAAGATTACTATCATCTTGGCGATATTGTTCATCCAGATAGCATGTAAGGAACTTTGCTTCACCCCAAGCTTGTGATTCAAAAGCAAACGACACCGACTCTTCGCCGCGTGATACAGGAGGTAATTGAAAAAAATCTCCCACAACGATCATCTGCATACCACCAAAAGGCTTTTCGGTACGCTTAAATGCTTTGGCAAGTTCATTGACTGCATTTAGCCCATGCGCATCAAGCATAGAAATTTCATCAATGATGAGTACTTTGGTTTTTTCATAGCGCTTCCAAAGGTATTGTTTAGTCTGGAGATTATCAATATCCCACTCGCTCAATTGTTTTTTGATACCCATACCGCTCCATGAGTGGATCGTCACACCTCCAATATGCGTAGCAGCAATACCTGTCGATGCAGTCACCGCAACAGGAATATCGTGTTCATGAAGGTATTCAATATATTGATTGAGTACATATGTTTTTCCTGCCCCCGGTGCACCTGTCAGAAAAACATTCGCCCCCGTTTTGAGAATATCAAGTGCCTGAGATTGTTTCATGATACTGAGTATATCAGTTTTTCTTTTTAAAGAAATTTGACTTTATTAAAAAAATATACTACTATTCATCTAGCTTTTGAAACTTGTGTAGGGCTTGGGAGCGGATAGCATGCATCTCATCTAGAGAAGGTGCTGGATTTATTACTTACCTGCACAGCCCCGAGACGTCTAACCTTGTCTCGAGAAAAATTTTTATATGGAAAAAACTTACAGCCGATCCTCGTCTTCACGAGGACAGTCTTCTCGTCGAAATACTCGTAGTAACGGAGGCTCATCAGATACTTCGCCACAAAAAAACAAACGTCGTCGTCCTGCATCGAGCCGGGGCGGTGCTCGTCGTGGAAAAGGAGGAGGTTCATCTCGCACACCATCATCTACTAGTACACGAGGAGGAAATCGATCACGCAGAGGGCGCGTGATTCCCACTTTTGACCCATCACAGTTCATCAATACCAATCCTATAGAGTTAAAAGAAGAGGTCTATACGGCACGTCATGCTTTTGCTGATTTTGACCTTGATACAGAGGTACTTTCTCACTTGAAACGAATGGGAATTATTACCCCGAGCCCTATTCAGGATCAGACTATTATTCCTGGGCTCGAGGGGCGCGATGTCGTAGGGCTCGCTGAAACTGGCACGGGTAAAACTGCCGCGTTCCTGCTCCCCCTTATCCACAAGACACTTAAAGATAGAAAGAGTTATTCTCTGATCCTTGCCCCGACGCGTGAGCTCGCTATTCAGATTGCAGATGAATTGCGCAATCTTACGCGGGGAATGAAAATCTTCTCGGTTACCTGCGTCGGTGGTATGAATATTCGCCCACAGATACAGCAATTGCGTCGTCACCATCATTTCGTCATTGGTACACCGGGGCGTGTCCTTGATCTTATCAATCGCGACAATATCCAAGCATCACGTTTTGGCGCAATTGTCCTCGATGAAGCTGACCGCATGCTCGACATGGGATTCATTCATGATATCCGTGCTATTTTGAAATCCACCCCAAACAATCGTCAAACATTGTTCTTCTCTGCAACCATGGATGATAGGACAGAAACTCTGATTCATGAGTTTCTCAAAGACCCAGTCATTGTTTCCGTAAAGAAAAAAGATGTCACGAACAGTATCGAGCAAAATATTGTACCTCACGGACATCACAACAAATTTGAAACACTTACCGATCTTTTCAAAGATCCTTCTTTTGATCGTGTCATTATCTTTGGCGCTATGAAACACAGTGTCGAAAAACTCTCCCAAGAACTCTCACGCGCAGGTATCCGAGCGAATTCTATCCATGGAAATAAAAATCACCGCCAGCGCGTACGTGCTCTAGATGACTTCAAAAAAGGTGAAGCACGTGTCCTGGTAGCCACGGATGTAGCAGCACGTGGTATTCATGTTGATGATGTATCACATGTGATCAACTATGACCTCCCACAGACATTCGAAGATTACGTACACCGCATTGGGCGAACCGGTCGCGGTAAAAAGAAAGGAAAAGCATTAACCTTTGTACATGAAAAATAGTGTAGCGAAAAACACCTGTGTGGGTGTTTTTTGCTAGGAATACAGGCAGTCTTAGAAACATTCCTTAAACTTTTTTACTAGCTCGTCTTTCTCTCCCAGCCCAGCTTTCTCTGCAAAAACAAGCCCCCTCTCAAGGACATCTTGATTCATCCCGCGCCCTAATTCTTTGATTTTATAAACAGAGTTAGTTATCAAGCTAAACATATCGAGAGGAACGACGTCGTCAGAATTTAATTTATCAAATGCACTATAAACAAGAGAAGCGAGCCCTTGAGCATTACCAGCCTCAGAAAAAGCCTTGGCTGAATTGTAATAATTATTATAACTTGGTTCTTCTTCTGCTCTCTCAAACATTTTTTGTGCCACATCCTTCATGGCTCCAGTAACATTCTTATCCATAGAGACAGCTTCTTGTGCTAATTCAAAGGCATAATCAAGATGTCCTTCTCTAAGATGCCTTGAAGACATCTCATTAAAACCCATTGCATTACCAGCTAGTTTAAAAGCCTTTTCTGCAAGCATAGAATCTATAGGTATTAGACTGCGACCAAATTCGGAAAGTGCATTATTATTACCAAGTAATTCATAAGCCTGCATTGCCTTTTGTAGAGTATCGCTAAATTTATTAGGGTCATCAGGATTTGCCTTATATTGTGAGAGTAGTCTTTCCTTATTTAAATCTGCATATTCTTTCAAGCTCTTGTCTATATTATAGATAAGCTCTTTTGCCTCAGGCCCATCTAACTTTTCAGCAACTCCTTTGGCCTGGCTAATTTTTCTAAAATCTATATTAGATATCCATAACCCATTACCTGTTACAGACTCTTGAAAAAGCTTTCCTGCATCATCTAGTAAATTCTCTCCCTGCTCTGCTTGCCCTCGATTCTCAACCCCCTCTATCTCCCCCTCAGCCCCCTCAACCACCTCCTTCATTTCTTCCTGCACCGGCTCGACACGTTCTTGTAATTCTGCTGAATCACCACCGAGCTCTTCGACCTGCGGTGTAGCTTCTTCTACTTCTTGTTCTGCTGATTGTTCTTGATTCTTGAGGTTGTCGATAGCCTCCTGAGCCATCTGAGCGACATCTTCATAGAAGCCACTTTCAGCATCATTTCTGATGGCTTCGAGTTCTTCTGTATTTCCTTGTTCTTGTGCTGCTTTAATCTGATCTTCTAATGCTTGTTGGATTGGGTCTTTTGAATTCATATCGTTGGTAAGAATTATTGTTGATAATTTTGACTAATATTTTGACGCAATGCCTGCATCTTTTCCTCTTCAAGCTCTTTGATATATCCTTGGATAATATCGTGTTGCTTTTGGGCGAGGAGTTGTAGCTTTTCTTGGGCATTTTGATAAATTTCTTCTATTTTTTTGGCTTTTTCTTGATTATCCATATGTACATCTCCATTTTACCCCCCCGCATATGGGGTGTCAATGAAAAAATAACCTAGCAAAAAAACACCCTGGACCCTGGGTGTTTTTTTGTTCGTAATTTAAAAATGGAAATTACATACTCCAGTCTTCATCGTCTTCCTCCTCCTCTGTCTCATCGTCTTCGTCGTCGTCATCAAAATCGTCATCCCAATCATCTGACGAATAATCATCATTTCCAGAGAAAACATCATCATCTTCATCAAAATCGTCAGAGAAGAAAACAAATGGAAGACTCAATATCATATCAAGTGTCATAAGCCTGATACGTGTCTGAACACAAAAAGTATTCAGACGCTTTATTAAAAAAATAAATGACTAATCCTTCAGGTTTCGATCATCCTGAAGTTACCGGTATTGTAATATGTACACTATGAACCACAAGTATGTGGGAGAAAAATATCTGTTGATAACTTGTGCTAAAGAAATTATACTACCTCGTATGGATATTATTGATACATATGCAAAAAAAATCTGGGACTATATGAAAATGAATCAACCCCTTGAAAAAGCTGATGCCATCTTTGTGCTTGGTTCCAGTGATATACGCACCGCAGAACGTGCGGCAGAATTATGGCATCAGGGATTTGCGCCTTATATCATTTTTTCAGGAAAACATGGAAAAGAACCTTTTTTCAAAAAGACAGAAGCTGAAGTCCTCGCAGATAGAGCTTGTGAAGTAGGCGTTCCTCGTGAAGTTATGATATTAGAAATGGAGGCGAGAAGCACGGGAGATAATATAATCTTTACCAAAAAATTATTAGCCCAGAAGGGTTTTAATTTTAAATCGTTCATTCTCATACAAAAACCTTACATGGAACGTCGCACTTACGCTACTTTTGCCAAACAATGGCCAGGAGTTGATTTTATAGTAACCTCGCCACAAATCCCATATGAAGAGTATGCCCACGACGCCATAAAGAAACAACACTTTATTGAGGGTATGGTTGGTGACTTACAAAGAATACGAGAATATCCAAAGCTTGGTTTCCAGATTGAACAAGATATCCCCGATGATATATGGAGTGCATATGAAAAACTTACCGCGTTAGGTTATACGCGCCGATGTATACAATAAATCTCAACAGAAAAATTTATTCTACTGGAATTATTATGAGATACAGGCTACTATATTCATCGTGATTATCGGACTTACAGGGACAAATAGCGCTGGCAAAGGAACTGTTGTCGAATACCTCTGTCAACAGAAAGGATTTCATCACTTCTCTGCTCGTGCTTTTATCGCCCAAGAAATTGAAAAACAGGGCCTTGCTCCTACTCGTGACACTATGATTACGATTGCCAATCGTATGCGTGTCGAGCATGGTCCTGATTATATTCTCGAGTCACTCTATCAACAAGCAAAAGAAGTCGGTGGCAATGCCATCCTTGAATCAATCCGTGGCACTGCCGAAGTGGAAGCATTGCGCAATCATGGGGACTTCATCTTGATTGCAGTTGATGCCCCTATCGAATTACGCTATCAACGTGCACTTAACCGTAAGAGCAGCACTGATCATATGACTTTCGAAGAATTCAAAGACATAGAAGATCGTGAAATGTTCAATGCTACGAATGATCCCTATGCCCAGAACCTCAAAGGAGTAATCGAAATGGCAGACTCTATCCTCATGAACACAGGAACACCCGAAGAATTATTTGAACAAGTTGAAGAGGTTTTGAATACAGCCAAAACCAAATAACGTCACCCCCATGAGAATGAAGATCTAAGAGACTGGGCACTTGATGAGGCTTCCACCGAAGCCTGTGCTCGCGAAGACGAATACGCGAATGACGCATACTATTGATTTTCTTGCTTGAAACTTGTAACTTGAAACTCGCACCTCTTATGATCATTCACTCATCACAATTCGTCACAGGATATGTCTATGGGCAGGATACCTGGGATGTAACCATTCCTCAGATTGCTTTTTATGGCCGATCAAATGTTGGAAAATCTTCAACTATCAATGCTCTTCTGGGGCGCAAAAGCCTCGCCAAAGCATCGGGAACACCTGGTAAAACCAAAGAAGTGAATTTCTTTCTCGTAAACAACACTTTCCATATTGTTGATTTGCCAGGATATGGGTACGCAAAAGTCTCCAAACCCGAGCGAGAAAAACTAGCTCAGCTCATCACTTGGTTTGCTTTTGAAACGAAGGTAGCACAGCGTATGAATGTGATCGTGTTGGATGCAAAAGTCGGTTTAACTGAATATGACAAAGAAGTCTTATTTCCTCTTATCGAACAAAGGAAACCCGTCATAGTGCTCGTGAACAAAATTGATAAACTCAATCAAAAATCCCGTAACCAAATCATCAAAAATCTCGTTGAGACCTTAGGGGAAAATATTCCCATCATTCCCTTCTCTGCACGCACGGGGAGAGGGGTGAAAGAATTTTGGGAATATATAGTTGCATAGACGAGATGCAGAAAGCATTGGAAATATGCTACACTTTCTCGTATGATTCAATCACTTATTCTTGGCTTTATCCAAGGCATCGCCGAGTGGCTCCCCGTCAGCTCTGAGGCAATCCTCGTGCTGGTAAACACTCATTTTTTTGGTGGTGTTTTTTTTGATTCAGTACAATATGCGCTTTTTTTACATCTGGGAACGGTATTGGCTGCAGTAATATATTTTTGGAAAGATATTGTAAAGCTACTGAGACAACTCCCTACCTGGTTTAAAAGCACTGAAAAAAAGAATCCTGATATTACATTCTATATCGTCGCGACTGGGATAAGTGTTATTATCGCGGCATTTTTCGTGCTCATTATGAAACGTGTTGGCGAACTCCCAATAACTTCGACGCGCATCATGACGCTTGGTATTGGCGCCCTTCTTCTTGTCACAGCATTTTTACAATGGTTCTCGCGCTCTGGTAGCGGCCCAGAGAAGGCCGATGCTACCCTGGTAGATGCTCTGATCGCCGGTGTCGGGCAGGGCCTTGCGGCCCTGCCCGGGATCTCACGATCGGGCACAACCGTCGCTTTCTTGCTCCTGCGCAATATCCAGGCAAAAAAAGCTCTTGAGCTAAGTTTTATTATGAGTATTCCTTTTGTTCTCATCGGAAATATTGCATTGAATATTGGCAGCACCGTTTGGACATGGAGTGGGTTTGTCGGTCTGATCGTTGCCTGTATCGTTGGACTTGCAAGCATTCATCTTTTCTTGAAAGCAGTTGAAAAGGTTAATTTTGCATGGGTGGTCTGTGTATTTGGCTTACTTGTTATTGTGGGTGGTTTTCTATTGTAGGTGTAGATTCGCGACGCAGCGTACCCTTATAAATAAGAGATACAAGAGTAAAACTTACCATCATCAACAAATACCAAGAGCCTATTTTTGAGAACGAGACTAATTCCCAGTGGATATATTGATGTGGATAGAGCCACACACTAGTAAGCGTTCCAATATTTTCTGCAATCCAAATAAATAGTGAGATGAGCAATAATCCAACCAATAGCGGCATTGAATGTTTCTTTTTTGAAATAATAAAATTGACACGAGTCTTCCAAAAAATAACAGCAGAAAATAAAAATAAAAACCATCGGATATCATAGATAAAGTGGTGGGTAATGAAATTTATATACGAAAAAAACGCAAGAGTAATCGTGTAAATCATCGGTGGATATTTCGAAAAAGAGAGTGAGAAGATGCGCCAAGCACGTGCAATATAGCTACCAACAGAAGCATATAGAAAACCTGCAAACAGTGGAACAGTTGCAATCATAAAAAATCCAGATTCTGGATATGTCCAAGAACCAATATTGGCCGAAGTTTTAAAAAACTCCATTGCTAGAGCAAGAATATGAAAAACCAAAATCACTAATACTTCTTCTTTATACTCAAAACGAAAACTAATAAGGAAAATTTGTATAAGAACCGCAAAAAGAAATAAAAAATCGTATCGGGCAATAAAGGGAATATCTACATATGCGGTAAAAATAAGTGCGACAATCATACAAATACCGAAAATTGATGCATCTGCCTGCTTGAGCCCAAAGAAAAAAATTTCCTTTATAGAACTTTTTATTGTCGATTTCATATATTGAGTATACTTCTGGATTTCGTCTCATCAAGAAAAATTTTTGTTCTTTCAAGTGTATACACACATGCCCCTATTCCCAACTTCCTACCCAACTCATGTGCCAGCGTACGAATATAGGTTCCCGATGAACATTGCACAGTAAAAGAAATAAGATAGTTACTTTCTTGTGCTTGCAACGAGCTCGCCAGACCATGCCACCCCTCTTTGATTTCGCCCTGTCTAAAATCTCCTTGTACCAGGCTCGTAAGGATTTCAACTCTTTTTAAGACATCTTCCCAAAAGATAGATTGTATTTCAATATTTGAAATATCGTAGATTTCGATTGCTCGTGTGGGAATTTTAATGTCATCCAATTTCCCTTCTCTCGCCCATTGCCACAATGGCTTTCCTTCGACGGTTCGCGATGAGTATGGAGGATAGAGTTGATTTTGTTTACCGATAAAGCTTTTGAGCACCTCAGACACTTCTTGCAACGTGCAATGTGCAACGTGCAACTCTTCTGGTATTCCCAACACATCATAGGTATCCGTACTTATTCCCAGCAACACTTCTACTCTGTACTCTTTATCTAATCCACAGTATTTTTCTTTTTCATGTACTCTTTCTCCTGCAAGCACCAGCAACTCACCCGACGCCAAAGGATCAAGGCGCCCTGCATAGGTCATAGAGATACCAATGTATTCAGGGTTCTTCTCACGAAAACGATTCATGCATTCGAGCGGAGTCTCTCCTTCTTTTTTGTTTAGTTTGAATACTTTTTTCACGAGCATTGATAGTACCACTCCTGCTTTCCTCTTTCCACTCACAACTTTTTACTTTTCATTGACATTTCTCCTCAAATCTATAGTATAGTGAACCGTAACTGCACTTTCAGGGCAGTTTGTTATATTCCCCGATGAGAAAAGCACGAAGAAAACAAAGCCAAGACCTCGGTACTCGTATCAACGAAGCTATTCGCGCGCGCGAAGTACGTGTGATCGACCCCGAAGAAGGAAATCTTGGTGTCATGTCACGAGATGAAGCAATCAGTCGTGCACGTGATAAAGGTCTTGATTTGATTGAAATTTCAGGTGATGTAAGCCCTGCAATTGTCAAAATCATGGACTATGGGAAATATCAATATGAACACAAACGCAAACAGCGTGATATTCGCGCCAAAGCAAAAGAAGCACGCGTAGAAGTCAAAGAAGTCCAGATCAAAACAGGGACAGGCGACCATGATGTAGCCATGAAAGCACGACGTGCTTCCGAATGGCTTCGCGATGGGCAACGTGTCAAGGTGGAACTTTTCTTGCGTGGGCGTTCAAAATACATGGAAAAAGATTTTCTTGAGGGGCGTATTCAAAGCCTTTTACAGAAAATTACAACTCCTTTCAAAATAGTTGAAGCAATAAAAAAAGTTCCCAAGGGACTCGCCACCATTATTGAACTCGACAAACAAGCCTGGAAGAAGCAAGAACATACTCAACAAGAAACTCATGACACTTCTGAAGTTACAGAGACTGAAGAGGAGGAATCTGATTCTGAATAGACACCTATTACGATAACACTCAATTAATCACATTATATTATATGGCAAACAAAACGAACAAATCATATACCAAGCGCATCAGCATTTCTAAAAATGGTAAATTAAGTGTGCGCAAAAAAGGACAAAACCATTTCAATGGTAAGAAATCGGGACAACAGCGTATCGATGACCGATCAACGCAAATACTTGAACTCAAGCCATCTGATAAAGCACGCTTTTTGCCGCATGCATAAATTCGTATTTATTCATTATTTAGTAATTTTTTAAACATATGGTTCGTATCAAAGGAGGAACAACAGCAAATAAAACACGTCGTAATATCCTGAAAAAAGTAAAAGGATACCAATTTGGACGTTCGACAAAAGAACGCGAAGCACGCACCGCCATGTATCATGCTGGGAACAATGCTTTTGCACACCGTCGCCGTAAAAAAGGAGACTTTCGCCGCCTCTGGAGTATCCGTATCAATGCCGCATTGCGCCCATTGGAAATATCGTATAGTAAATTTATCGGAGCACTGAACAAAAAAGGATTCTCAGTTAATCGTAAAATGTTGCAACAAATCGCCCAAGAAAATCCTGAGTCATTCACACGTATTGTTGAGCAAGTGAAAGGATAAATTCTATTTTAAAAAACCCCGAGAGGGGTTTTTATTTTTGTTGGGTGACTTCATGGGTTTATCTTATAAATTTATTAAGCGAATGCCAATACATAAAAACACACTGCAGGTACCGCACTTAGAATAAAAGCTATCAAAACTATAACCAAAGATTTTATCTTTACTAATTTTGCTATAAAAAATAAAATGAGGCTAAAAATAAAAAATAGGAGAGCAAAGCCAATAAAAGTAAAGGTCGTGGTGTCAAAATAATTAATGCAAAATACATTAGATGGACATTCTCTCATGGGGACTGAAAATGAAATTATTCTCAACGCCCCAGCAAGAAAAAGAGTGGCTACACTGGGAATAAGGACTTTCCATTTTTTATCTTTGGTTTCTTGATCAGTCATATTGTTTAAACCACATGAATCACAATAAACAATACCATAGGAATTCCCCAGATTATCCAATCAATAATCCCACGCAACCAGCGCTGATCATATTTGACCCTATCAAGATAAAACTCTTGGAAGGCAAAATAAGCAAGCAATGCAATAGGGAGAATCAGACTCCACGGTGTCCCGACAAAATAATCAATCACAAGGGCAAGCGCCCAAAACATAATACCAAACCAAAGGTTAAGAACTTCGCGCCAGATAAAAATCCTCCAACACTTCATATTGGGCATGCGACCGAGCTCGGCTTCACATTTCCCATAGCGATACGAATATGCACGATCAAGATACAGCTTTTCTCCTTGCTCATTCGTTTCAGTAAAAGGATACGTACGCTCTGCAATACTGCCCATGATGTCACGCATTTTGAAAAGAAGTGTTTTTGAGTTGTAATCATTTGTTTTCATACGTCTATTATACCACGATGCTATGATGCGTCACGCAAAAGTTTTACTCTCTTGATCATTTGCTCGACAAGGCGGTATGGATCAGTATCGATAATGACATGCTCATAGTCAGGATAATGCTCTTTGAGCATATTCTCCAGTACCTCATCTGTCTCCCACGGACCTTCGAGGATACCAATGGGCTTCCCTTCTTGTATCGCAGTGACACATTCAAGGACGGAGCTCATACCACCACAACCAAAAATAATCGCATCCGATGAACGTAAAGACAATACACTCGCGCCAGAGGTGCCGAAACCCGTATAAATAACATGATGAAATCCATCGACGGGAAGCTTAAAGATGTCACCATGCTCACGAGCGCTGGTGGCAGGAGAAAAAGCAATGGTCGTCGCGCCCTCACGAGCGGCAGCAAGTGCAACCCACAGCGGAAAGCCTGTGGTAGAGATACTCATAATCCCAAGCCCTTTTTCAGCACACGCTTTGCCAAGTACTTTACCGATATCAAGCGCTTCAGGCGGACATACGATAGTAGGGCTTGGAGAACCTGAAATACAGAAAGTCATAGTATCTTGAATATTTTTCATAGACATAGTATATCAGAAAATTAAATAGCTATCCTTGCGACCCAGCAAAACTAGTGAGTATCCTTCTTTTTAAGAGAAATAATGTTTCCTTCTTCTGGAACAACCGCTTTCACCCCGAGATAGTCTTGGAGTCGCTGCGCCAAAAATGTGGATGAGCTGGTTTCTCCCATCACACACCATACGGTTTTGAGTGTATCGCGATTCTGGGCAACAAAATCAATCAGATCATCACGCTGCTTGTGTCCAGAATATCCAGAGATGGTTTCAATCTGACATTGTACAGGTATCGTTTCCCCATATATCTTTACTTGCTTGGCACCATCTTGAATGATGCGCCCCAGTGTCCCAGCTGCCTGGAAACCGATAAAGACAAGCGTGTTTGCTGGATCACTGAGGTACTGCTTTTCATGATACAAAATACGTCCTCCATTACTCATCCCCGATCCTGCAATCACAATTTTTGGACCCGTCATATAATTGATGCTTTTGGATGCATCAATGCTCTCGGTCATGCGCAGTCCTGGAAAATCAAAAATATCATCTCCCGCATCAATTTGGGCGCGTGTTTCCTTATTGAAAAAGTCATGCGATTGTCGATAAATATCTGTTACCCTGATAGCCAATGGTGAATCAAGAAGCACAGGAACGTGTGGAATATGTTCTTTTTCTACAAGATTATTGATTTCAAAAAGAAGCTCTTGTGTTCGCTCGAGTGAAAATGCTGGGATCATGACGGTACCCCCACGATGAATGGTGTCTTCAAGAATTTGCTCTAGGACCTCCGAGCGAATCTCACGCTGATCATGATTGCGGTCACCGTACACACTTTCCATCAAAAGATAATCGAGTTCAGGAGGTATTTCAGTATCATTGAGGAGTGGGGCTGGGCTATTCCCCAAATCTCCCGTAAGCAACAGACGATTTCCTCCCCAATCCAAGCACACCATCGCTGAGCCCAGCACATGCCCAGCATCGTGTAGTGTCACCACCAAATCATTACTCAGATGCAGCTCGTGATGATAATCCTCTGTTTTCCAGAGTTCAAAAGTTTTTTCAATATCACTGCGTGAATAGAGTGGCTCGGGGAGATTATGCTCTTGGGCATAGCGCGCTACATGCTCAACCGCATCATCAAGCATGAGACGCGTGAGGTCACGCGTGGGGCGTGTCGAGTAGATCTTCCCTCGGAAACCATCTTTTATGAGCTTGGGGAGGCGACCAATATGATCACTGTGCGCATGTGTGACGAAGACGACATCAATGTCTGATGGGTCATAGGCGAAAGGCTCGTAGTTCTTCTTTTCATCTTCATCGCTCCCTTGGCGTGCACCACAGTCAATCATGATTTTGATCTGGTCATCCCAGAGGACAAAATTGGCACCCGTGACTGATCCTACTCCTCCATAAAAACCAAGATGTATATTTTTGTGAGATATATTTTGTGACATATAGAGTAGTTATGTATTCAATTATAGCATAGAACGAAAAAAATCCCTTCAGGGATTTTTTTCGTAGCAACAGCGATGCAATGAAGAGATTAGCGTAATCTCAGGTGGGGGCTCGGAGGATAGCATTACACTAGCCAAACGTTAGCTCCCAATCATTAAGGTGTTCTAATTCCTTAAGGTACCGCTGCCACTTCTTTCATTATATCATACTTATCAAAAGTGCAAATTTTTGAATATTTGAATGAATAAAGATGAGGTATCTAAAATCCAAATCGTTGGTACGAAAAGCCAGAGAAATCTTCTCCAAACCAATGTTTGATTTCATGCGCTGCTTCTTCAGTGTCCTCTGATGCATGGATAATATTATAGAGTACGCGCTTTTCGCGATTGGCGATTGCCGGTGAGTCATTGGAATAATCTCCACGAATAGTCCCCATATCGGCACGAAAAGGCATGGTTTCGCCGACAATTTTGCGCACCATACCTACTGCGTGACGGCCTTGGACAATCATTTTTACCAAAGGAGCTGATGTCATATGCTCCATAAGCCATCCACGCACCTGTGGACCAATCACTGATGGATCATCAGTACCAAAATCTTCTATCACGTCGAAACCGAATTCTGCATAGGATGAAAGTGTTTTGGATCCGAGGCGCGTCACCCATGCTTCATCCTTGGGATAATGCGCGTCCATGTCTTCGTACGTAGGTTGAAACATTTCCAAGGCTACAATCTGCATACCACGCTGTTCAAAACGCTTGATAATATCACCAATCAATCCCATGCGGACTGATTCTGGTTTAATCATGACAAAAGTTTGTTCTTGGGCTGGTTGCAACATAGGAAAGTTATTCAAAAATACCATCAATATTTACATCATAGAGCATGATCTCACTGATATGCGCGTACTCAATCAATTCTTCTGGAGTGAACCAAAGATTCACTTCAAAATCAGATTCTTCTGGCTCGCCTGTACAGTGGATCAAGTTGCGCACTGCACGTTGTTGGAGATTGGCAAGCTCATATGAATCAACCGTATAATCACCACGGATAGTTCCTACATCTGAGGTGGTTGGTTGGGTTTCTCCTACTAATTTTTTCACAACATTCACGGCTTCATGACCTTCCCATACCATAGCTACTACTGGACCAGCCGTGATGTAGTTCAGCAATTGATCGACAATTTCACGACCATATTCAAGTGCTGATTTCTCGATAGGCAATCCTGCAGCCTCAAGATTTTTGATTGTGTTGGCTCCTTTTTTCTCACACCATTGGTCGTCTTTGCCATAGTGCTCGGTAGCGCGCTTGCGATCAGGGACGAACATTTTAATACCTACCAGCTTGAGGCTCGACTGTTCAAAGCGTTTGATAATTTCACCGACAAGTGAACGCTGTACACCGTCGGTTTTAATCATGACATACGATCGCTGTTTCATATAATTGAATAGAATTAGTTACAAAATAATAATGAATGTTCTGTATAGTAACAAAATGACACAAAAAAACCACCCGAGGGTGGTTTTTAAAGAACACTATTGCTTAATCATTACAATTCCAGGAACATCCAATGGAGCTGGAGCTGTTCCGTCAGTCTGATAATACTGACCTGCTACAAGTCCCCCAGCGCCTGCTGTAGTATCATCAGCATACGCAGGAAGTATGCCTGCAGCTGCGTTTTGGTATTCTACCTCCCCCGTACTTGCACCAACCAAGGTAAGTACCTGTCCGTTAGTTGCGGTAGAATTATCGATTGCTGACGTTCTTATGCGGAATGGAAAAGAACCGCTTGAAAGTTCGAGGAAGTTTTTGTTTAGCTGTATAGAGGTTCTATCTGAAGTATTATTGGCTCTGAGCACAACTCGATCATTACTTTCAAGAAAAAGATCTTTTTCTGACTGAACCTGAAAAGTCTCTAGCTCTGTAATCCCCAGGGACTGTGTACCACTATCTCCTGTAATATTTGTATAAAAACCTGAGTCGTTCAATAGACCCCCTAACCGCACAGCACCACTCGTCCCGTCGATAGAGAGACCATTAGACGCAGAGACCCCGATATCTACATAACAATTACTATCTCCATGATTACATGAAGGATCAAGTGAGTCACCTGGTGCATAGGGTGTTGCTGGGTAGGCTGCAAATACCGTCATAGCTATAGTGAGGAGAGCGGTGATGGTAGCTACGAGGATGTATTTGATTGTTTGTGTTGTTGTTTTCATGCTAATGATAGTGAGCTAGTGGTTAAGACTCATTAAAGAGATTGGTAATAAAATTCTTGAATGATCCAAAAAGGGTTGGGTTATCGAAGTCATAATCTTTCCGTACATCTTCGAGGTAGACCGTGTCCTCCAGGCAACCAATGATTCCATTGGCTGTCGATCGAGTCGACTTATACCAACGGTTGGTGGGAAGATGATAGTTCCACGGGGCGAGAATATCTGCACTATGCTTGCGCTGGAACTGACCTACCGCGAGAGTCGTTGATCGTCCATAATCTCCATCGACTACCAATCCAGCATTCATATAGCGGTTGAGGAAATCCTGAATTTTGGCTACCTCGTGCCCTTGATCTCCTTTTTTCCAATAGCCCTCGAAGTAATCACATTGTGTTTCTGGGTCGAAGACGGTTGGGGTAGTAGTCGGTATGAGCGGATCTGCGGGAGCCGTTACTTCTTCATCTGGCGTCTTGGTACAGTCATTATCGATGCCTTCAAAACAGGTATCGAAGGTGTAGGTACACAATGATTGATTATGTACATCGCCCGATGGGTCATAGTTGTTGGCTTCGGGGTCTTTACAGGTAGGATCTTCGACAGAAGCTGGAGCTTGTCCGTCTACTGTAATCGTGGTGCTGCAGGTCTTGGTGATATTGTTGCGAGTCACCGATGCAGTATAGAGTGTTGTCTGTGTTGGAGACACCGTGACAGAATCATGAGCTCCATAATTCATATTATTCAACGCGATGGCGTTAGTTCCAAATAGATTCCATGAGAGTTCAACTGAGTCCCCCGAAGAGATATGCGTATCTGATGCAATGAGTGTACACGCAACGGTAAGAGATCCTCCTGATGACCCGCCTCCTGAAGTATTTCCTGGGCATTGGAAATCAAATTGGACACATCCGTCACCTGTTCCCCCATTACTAACACATGAAGAAGATTCAAAAATCATCCATCCGGTGTCTTGTGCCCAAGCGGCTCCGTCGAGATAACCATTTGAATCTACAATCACATCTTTGTTCGTTGTATCAAAATTGATCCAACC
The DNA here is from genome assembly GCA_020632195.1 of Candidatus Nomurabacteria bacterium. Taxonomy (GTDB): domain Bacteria; phylum Patescibacteriota; class Minisyncoccia; order Phycocordibacterales; family UBA1006; genus JACKGA01. Next base: position 25,282 of record JACKGA010000003.1, read on the forward strand.
AGAGCCTTCACCCCAACCAAAACCGTTGAGTTTACCAATTTGAGTTGCAGGGTCACACGTAATTCCTACTGCGTAGTTAGTACCTGAAAACTGCATCCAGCCGGTGCCTGCAGACCACGCATTACCCGTAAGCCCACTTGTGGTGAGATCAGCTTTGGTTCCCATAGAAGGGTTGAAGTTTACTTTTAATTCATCTGAACCTGGTGCTCCCAGAGATGGGTTATTGAAGCGGGCGTAGTCATTGCCGTTGATAGTGGTTCCTGCAAAAGTAATCGATGGAATAACCAGCATCATCAATATCATTACACTACCGAAAAAAGATCGTAGAGACATAGAGATATATAAAATCAAATAATAATAATGCCCACAGTATAGCAAAAAGGCACAGAAAGAAAAACCACCTATGTGGTTTTTCTAGATTTACAAAATAGCGCACGAACACTACTTCTCTATGACGAGCGCTGATATTTTTTCATAATCTCAGCTTCAACTTCTTGACGTGGGCGACCAAACTTGAGATAGGAAAGCTCTTTGATATGGTCAACAATCCCCATGTTTTGTGGCGGCCAATCTGGCGTCACCATACTAAACGGTTGTGAAGGTTGCCCATTGATCAAAATCGACATGTAGGCATTACGATTGTCGAGTTTCATAATATCAGAAGCTTTAAAAATGGGGGCAACACGTGGCTCCATTTTTTCTGCGTCTTCGGAGCTAATGCGGAAAATCTGCATAGACCCGACGTTACCCATAACCGCATTGCGGATATCGTCTGAAAGCTGAGCAAGGTATTGGTGTGCTACGTTCAACGATAACTTATATTTACGCGCCTCCGAAAGAATAGAAGCAATGGATGGCGTAGTGACGTTTTGGAATTCATCGATATACAAGTAAAACGGTGGAAAATCACTCCCATAGCTATCAGCGCGACCAAGCGCCGCCATCTGAATTTTTCCTACCAAAATAAGCCCCAGAAGGTTGGCATTGATCTCGCCCAAACGCCCCTTCGAAAGGTTCACGAGTAAGATCTTTTTATTATCCATAATATCGCGAATATTAAACGCTGATTTCTCTTGGGTAATTACGGGACGCAAAATTTCGTTAGAAATCAATGGGTCAAATTTTGATGAAATATAAGGTACGAAGTTTGCAAGCGATTGATCCCCTGTGGTTTGTTCGGCATTTTGCCAAAATTGTCGCACAATAGGATTGGTACAGTGCTTCATTTTCATGTCACGAAATTCTTTTTCTGCCAACACACGCGTAATCTCGAGAAGCGTATTTCCTGACTCGGGATGACTCATCACGAGGAATGCGGCATTCTTGAAATATTGTTGGAACATAGCTCCACCCTGCGCTTGCATGTCGAAGAGCTGGTTAAAGATTCCCATCAATTCATCGATAATCAACGTCATTTGCTCGGGGCGAGAGGCATCATATTCGAGCATATTGAGCCCCATAGGGCGTGGCATGTAGGCTGGGTCAAAATAGATCACATCGTCCAAGCGATGTTCAGGGATCCAGGAGAGAATCGTCTGTACATCCGAGCCGTGCGGGTCGATATAGCATACCCCTTCCCCATTATGGATATCCTGATAAATCATATTCAGGAGTGTCCCTGATTTACCCGTACCCGTCTGTCCAATCACGTAAAAGTGACGCATGCGGTCTTTTTCTGCCACACGGACTTCAACCTCGCTCCCGCGATGACGATTATAGCCAAGCAAAAGACCCTCACGTGGCATATCCAAAGGAGCCGGTCCTGTGGCTGCGCGTGCCTGCTTGAGCTGAGGCGCTGAATCAACCAGCGCTGGGAAATGCACCATAGTTGCGAGCTCGCGAATATTCAGGCGTATCACTTCATCTGCAGAAAAATCACGAAATGTCTGCCGTTTGAAGAAAAGATTTTGTTTGCGTGGTTTTACTAATTCAAAAGAAAGATAATTCCCACGCGGATCTCCAAATTGATGAAAGGCTGATTCGATATCTTGGATAATAGCTTCAGCGCGATTACTTGTGGGAGCAGAAGCTACAATCCTTATATTCGTTTCGACAACAGCGCTTGAGAGTTTTTTCTGTATATTCTCAATTGTTTCTTGGTTGATCATTTTTTCTTCTTGGCGTTTTTCTTCTTTTTTTTCTTTGTCTTTTGATGAACCAAAAATAAAATCTGCTGCTTTGCCAAAAGCATCCTCACCAGACAGCGCATCTTTGAGGGTATCTCCTTTTTTTACTTTTTCGAGTGCCTTCCCCCATTTCTTGATATACGTATCGCCTACGGGTGAAACCACCAACTGCAGTGATGCACCTTCCGCATGTTTATCCAGTTGTGAAAAAACATTTAAAAGGACATCCAATGGGTCAGCTTCGTATTCATCGTAGGTATGAAGTGAAAGTATCTCTTGCGAACCCGAAACAGCATATGCGCCCTGTGCCACGGCATCTTCGGCAAAAATATTGTAATCATCCGGAGCTCGATCGACGCGTGCATTGGGAAAGCGTCCAAGAATTTGCTTTTGAAAAAGTTCTATTTTTTCATTGGGAATACCTGCATAGAAAATGACGTGATCGGTGTCGATAGGCTTTGCAATTTCAATCGTATAGATATGAGATGAGATATCTGATCCTGTCGCGACCGATTGCATACCTGCATAAAACTGCTCCATCATGGCAATGAATTCTTTGAATGATTTGTTTTCATCTTTTTCAGGTCGTGGGAGGGACACTTCAAAAAGAGTCATGGTAAGTTCTCTATAGAGTTCCTGAGAAGGCTTGAGTCCTGGGACGTCGCCAACCGATAAAAGATACTGGACTAGGAAGCGATGGAAATCATCTAAAAGGTGCGCATTATTCATATTTTCTACAATAGTTAATGCATTTTTAATCCCGCGCTCCATCATGAGAGAGTAGAGTTCTTCCATTTGGACATCATGCTGTTCGGGTTGGAGGTTAAGAGTAATCTCATGAGTCTCTTGTTGTGGGATCATATGAGACTGATCTAAAACTTGTACACCAGGTGTTTCGTGATACGCCTGCACCAATTCATGTGCGAGCTGTTGACGTTGCTCTTGGGTATTGTGAACAGGCTGTATATGAGCCTCAAGCTGAGCCAGACGCTCACGCAAAAAAGCTAATTCTTCATGTGGCGAAGAAAGTTGCGGCTGCTCATTGCCCTGAATAAATTCTTGTGAAGAAACAGATTGCATATAAGACTATTATAGCAGTAATTGCTTTTGTATTCGAGGATGATGGAGGGCTATATCTGAGTAACTACTTCTGGGCCATTTTCTGTAATAATTACCGTATGTTCAAAGTGAGCCGCAAGAGTCCCATCTGAGGTCGAAAGTGTCCAATCGTCGTCTTCGACAATAAAATCATCACGCCCGAGAGTAAGCATAGGTTCGATAGCGATCACCATACCAGGCTTGAGCTCGGCACCCGTACCAGCCTTGCCATAATTTGGGATATAGGGATCTTCATGAATATACCGCCCGACCCCATGCCCAGCGAGCCCTTTAACAATACCATACCGCCCAGCAACAAATTTCTGTACAGCGGCACCAATATCGCCTATATGATTACCTACATGCGCTTTCTCAATAGCAATGCGTAGTGATTCCCTGGTATCGTTGAGAAGTTTTTGTGCCTCGTCAGAAATATTACCCACTGGCACCGTCACGGCATGATCAGTAAAGACTCCATGGTGACTCATCCCACAATCAATGGTGACAATATCCCCTGCTTTTAGAGCATAATCAGAAGCAATTCCATGGACAATTTGATCATTTACCGAAATACACAAGGTCGAAGGAAATGGATACGAGGCACCTTCGGGTTGATAATTTTTAAAAGCGGGCTTATCACCCATATCACGGATCAATTGTTCTGCATAGTCATCAAGCTCATTCGTCGTAACCCCAGGTGCAACTTTTTGAGAAACTTTAAAGACCACCTCGCCAAGTCGTTTTCCGGCTTCGCGAATATGTTCGAGTTCTTGTGGGGTTTTGATAATGATTGACATAGCAGAAGTGTAAAGTGGAATATGAAAAGTTGCAAGGGAAAAAGCCTTCCTCTGGTATGAATATCTTATTGAAAACGATTGCTGATGATACTCCCCTTGACTTCCCCATTTTCAAAATATTTCTCGAGGTTTTTGATTGGCTTTCCTTTCATAAAAATTACATCAACATCGGCTTCTTGTGCTTTGGCAGAAGATACTGGATCAAAGGGCGTCGAAAGCCCCGGTGTCCACTCTTGTGGGATAAAAGTGCGGTATTGTTCCCAGCTCGCTTCTGAATACTTTTTGGCATTAGGGGTATCACGTGGATCAGCATCATAGATATAATCTACATTAGAGAGATTGATAATCTGCTGTGCGCCGAGTTCTTGTGCACACACAACAGCTCCATAATTACTACTTTGTCCTGGCTCTTCGGCGCTATAGATCAAAATCGGCTTATCTGTCTGCGGGATTCCCGTCGAAGCTGTAATAATCTCTGAATGAGCATATGATCCAAAAGCCATACGCATGAGCTGCGCATTGAATTGAATCGCATGCACTCCGATCCAATCAAGCTCATCATTACTCACACCAAATGAGCGCAAAATATCTTGATATCGGCGTGCTACATACCCACCCCCGACAATAATCACAAAATGTTCTCCTTGGTCGGCACGGTGGGTAAAGATACGGACCAGCTCTTGCATATATTCCCCATCGGGCCATTCGGGTACGAGTATTGAACCGCCGATTTTGATAATGCTCCATTGTGGTTGGTTATCTTTTTTCATAGGTAGTACATACTAGATATCTTCATTCTCTAGAAATAAAAAGACCACGATTACTCGAGGTCTAATTTCTCACGTATCTCTGAAAAGACATCTTCAACTGATTGCTCACCATTGATGTCAATAAATTCATAGCCTTTTTTATCAGCAAAATAATCCATAACATCCAAAACATCGCGATCATACCAATCCAGACGACGCTGGATCTTCTCTTGTTCGGTATCATCGGGGCGACCACGACTCATCAAGCGCTGCTTGGCTTCTTCGCGCGATACATTGATATGAACCACTTTGCAATTATTACGCCCATAGAATTTGAGCGCGGAGTCCACCACGGGCGCCTCAGTCATACGACGCGCAAGGCCATCGAGTACCAAATCCTGTGTACCATTGAAATTACGCACAAGTTTCTCTGCCCAGAGCCATACAGGAAGCCATACCGGGAGGAGCTCTCCACGATTGAGTGCTTCCTTGGTACGCTGTGAAGTATAGTTAGCCTCATTGATAAAAGAGCGAAATTCGCGACCTGTTTCAATATAGAGCACATCCCGACTTTGGTTTTGTAAGTATTCCATGAGAAGCTCTGCTTGAGTCCCCTTTCCTGATCCTGATCGACCAAAAAAGATATAGGTAGCTGGTGTAGTATTCATGACGAGTGACATCTTATCATGCGCAAATACTAAAGTAAAATAAGAGAAATAGTTTTGACACATGTACACGTGTATCCATCAAAAGAAAAACAATTAAGACAATCCAAAACACTAAGAACCAACAAATCTCATTACCACCATCACAACCGCCAGAATAATAAAAATTCCTCCAACAATTTTTGATAAGGCTGCTTCGCTCACATGATTCGCTGCATACCCAGCAACGACACCACCCACTGCAGCTGCTACGCCCAAAACAATACCCGTTTCGATGTTCAGATTTCCCATCTGCCAATGACCCCAAGCAGCAGACACCGAACTAGCAATCATAGCAAAAGCTGCCGTCCCGATAGATGTTTTAAGATCCAGACGTAAAATAAAATGAAGCACCAAAAAATATAAAATACCACCACCAGCTCCAAAAATCCCCGTCATCATGCCGAGAAAAAATCCGAGAACTAACCCTGCAATAATCCGCTGAGAAGGACTCGTAAGCCAAGGAGCCTTGGCTTCGCTACGCTCTGAGTAGCGTCGCATCTGCCCATCATGCCAAAACTTAATCCCAAGCCCAAGAAGAAATATACTGAACGCAACCAGTATCCATGCATCAGGAAAAATATGAGTTCCTTCAACTCCTACTTGTGCACCAATAATAGCACCTATGATCAACCACAAGGCTGATTTGATATCGAGATGTTTGTTCTGGTGGTACGCAAGGGCAATGAAAGGAGAAGAAATGATATCAGCCATCAAGCTCGTCCCCACTGCTGCAAAAAGTGAAAAACCAAAAAAAGACGTAAGGACAGGAATAAGAATCATGACCCCACTAGCTCCTGTCATACCAGAAATCATACCTGACAATAATCCTATAAGAATAAAAAATCCGTTTTCTATCATGTGGGGTATTATAACCTAGAAAATAAAAAAACCACTTGAACAAAGTCCGAGTGGCTAAAATAAATCACGTCTTTTACTTTTTATTTCCTCAAATGCCTCTTGTCAAAAATCATAATCACCACAATCGTAATTGCGGCAATAACCATCCCCCCAAGAATATCGAGTGGGAAATGAACTCCTGCCATAATCCGAGCAAGCGCAATCATACCACCCAGAACCAGCGCCACCGTCCCTACCACCCGATCATGAAACCAAGTCACGAGAGCCAATGCAAAAAAGAGTGCTGTGTGTCCTGACGGGAATCCCCATGGGTCATTCGGGATAAAAAGTGGTACAGCCTGTAATGCATCAATCATGAAAGGACGTGGGGCTTTTAGAAGTATTTTTAATATCCCAGCCAGTCCCCATGAAGTTAGCCCGGTAATTATCACCATCATCACCTCATGAAAACATGAGAGGCAGAATAGATTATCACGAGCAATATGGTGTTGCCATGCACGATGCAAAAACCACAGCAGAAGAAAAAGAATCAACCATGTATCCAATCGATCTGCTACCCAATACACTACATCTGCAAAAGGGCCACTCGACTTGACCGTACTATGCAAAAGCATAAAAAGTTGATTGTTCCATTCCATCATCATATTTTAGAGAAGGTGTTTATAGCTTTCATAAAGATTCACAAAAATCATTGCTACGGTTAGGGGCCCAATACCTCCAGGGACAGGAGTATACCAGCTAGCTTGAGCATAACATGCTGGATCGATATCACCACGCAACACCCCCTCTCCTTCTGAAGTTCCTGCATCAATAAGAACGACACCTTCTGAGATCATATCCGGAGTAATCATGTGAGGCTTCCCAACACCACTTATAATAATATCTGCGGTAGTAAGTGATTGGATAAATATCTCAGATGGCGAATCTTTATCCAAAACTATAGGACTGATACCATGGTGTGCCAAGAGAGTCATCGTTGGTTTTCCTACGAGCTTTCCATTCCCCACAACTACGTATAAACAATCAGTAGCAAAATTCTGTGGGGTGTGCTCTAGAGCAAAGCCAATCGCTCGCGCCACCGGTGGAATCATCGTACCGGTATTGCTTTCAAAAATCTCATATGCTTCTTTCCCGAGAACATCTACATCCCAAGCAGGCGGTACGGTATCGAGCACGGACTGTACATCAATGTGTTGTGGAAGTGGTAGTTGTACAATACATCCTGCTGGACCCGAAGTATGCTCAACGAGATCGCGAATATATGATTGGCAATCCTGAGTTGTACTCGAGACATCGAGTCGGTGGATCTCTACCCCAACACCAATATACTCGCCAAATCTTTTCTTCATACGTACAAAACGCTCAATAACCGGATGAAAGCCAACGATAATGATATGAAGGATAGGCTGATCTGAAAACACTGAAAAATCATCACGAAGGTGATTGCGTAGTTGTTGCATTTGCTCTTTGCCATTAAATACTTGCGTGTTCATAGTATAGATAGCGTGACGTGCTTATGCTGAACCAAGGCCCTCAAATTCATGACGCATATCATGAGGATGGGCGCGTCGCATATCATAACGCTCGATAGCCAGTACCATACCAAGAAAAATCCATTCTACCAAGAGATGTGATCCTCCATAGCTCATGAATGGCAACGGCACTCCCGTCACCGGTAGAAGTCCTACATTCATCCCAATATTCAAAAAAATATGTGTCCCAAGGTACAATGCTCCCCCAATAAGTACAAAGCGTGAAAAATTGGATGAAGCATAGCGAGCACGCATAATAATACGACTCAGCATAATAACAAAGAGTACCAGCAAGAGGACAGACCCGACAAAGCCCCACTCTTCTGCAAAGCTCGCAAAAACAAAGTCAGTCTCGTGCTCAGGAAGAAATTGCAAGCGCGACTGGGTCCCGTAGCCGACCCCTTTTCCAAGCCACTGCCCAGAACCGACCGTAATCATCGATTGATATGAATTGTATCCTGCACCAAGAATGTCTGCCTGTGGGTTCACAAATGAAATAATACGTGCTTTTTGATAATCCTGAAATACAAACCCCCACAAAATACCGCCTGCAACTGCAGCAAGCACTGCAAAGAAAACAATATGGCGACGCGTAAGACCCGACGCAAACAACATCCCAAGCCAAATTGCCAAAAAAATCATGGCAGATCCGAAGTCTGGCTGTAAGACAATCAAGGCAAAAGGAATAAAAAAATAAATTCCTGTCACGACAATATGTTTGATACGCGCAATCTCAATATGTCGGCGCGAAAGATATTTTGCAAGAATCAAGATGAGAATAATTTTTACAAAATCAGCAGGCTGAAAAGAGATAGGCCCCAAAGAGTACCAGCTTTTTGCTCCATTAAATGTTGCCCCCAATCCAAAAAGTCCCAATAAAAGCAATATTCCTATTCCGTACAGGATGACAATAAACCACCGCGATTCTTTGATAATACGTAGATCAATAAACGAAATCCCAAAAGCAACAAGCATGCCGACAAGAGTAAAGACAAGCTGTCGTACAGCAAAACCATTGTTCCCCACGAAAGACATCATCGTCACCACACCCGCAAGTGTAATGGCGAGGGCTGGGGCAATAAGCCACCAGTCAAGAGTGTTTGTATCTGTATGAGGAAACATGGGGAGCAGTATGCAGGAGAGTGTGAGCAAAGTAAACAACCAAAAAACCACCTCCCGGTGGTTTTTTGGTATGACTATCCTGTGTAACACCATTATCAAGGGTTTCGATATCATCACAGCCTTTTTCTTAAGGAGCTCCATTATTGAGGTTGTTAGCAATCTCTACATTGTATTTGTATTCACAATGATAATTATGTGCACTTTTAAGTACTCTGGGAGAAAGGTTTCTTCTATTTTGAATGCCAAAAAATGAAGAACTGAGTAACTCTATTGAAGAAACACAGCCAAGCTACTAAAACTCCGGCTGATTAAATGGGTCGAGTGTGGTCACAATCTCAGTACGGACAATCTGCTGGACAAAAGGCTTCGGCCATGTAAAAGTCACGCGCTTGCGTGTCCCTTGCACAATCGTATCAATGAGTGTCTGACTGGTAGCAAATGCATTACCATTACTATCATAGACAAGGGCTACGGCAGTGATATTACGTACATCAAAGTCTGCAGTATTCATCAAATCAGCACGCAAGGTCGGAGTGCTGTTTTCGCGCTCCCAAGCAATACTCGAGGTTATGATATTCTGCTGAGCAAAGCGGTCTTCAGAACGAAACCATGTCGGATCCGCATCAAAGCGAAAATCAACCAATGCCGGCATACGCGTACCGACGACAATACCTGGCTCAAGAATCGCGATACGTTGATTGGGCGGGATCATCGTTGTCCCAGAGCGCTCAGCGATAAGAATATTATTGCGATCATAAATCAAAAAAGTATAGGGTACGCTCTGTGCTGCAGCAGCAACATTGGTATTCTGTACATAAGACACAGCATTATACACATCGTCAGTGACCGGAAGTGCACGCTGCCATGCAATAGAGATCGGTCGTGCATCTTCGCGACATACCAAATCACATACTCCTCCACAATCTATACCGCGCTCATCTTGATTTTGCTCGCCATCATAACAAGTCTCAACCTGACGTGCTTTGTGACGTAAGATAAAAAAAAGGATAATCAAGGCAAAAAATCCTAAAACTATTCCGAGGTACATCAATTGTCGCTTGAGAGCCCAATTCATATACAGAAGTATAGCAAAAATCTCAATAAAGGCATTCCTATGCTAGTGATTAAAATACCATTCAATTGCTTTTCTAAAAATCTCTTTTGCATCTTCTCGTCCACGCGGGAGGGCAGGGATACATTTATTTATAGTTACTCCTGAATTAATTTCAAGAACTTTCCAAGAATTAGCCATCTCATCAAAAAGAACATCCACCGAACAAAATACCATCCCAATTGCACGCACGGCTTTTTTGACAAGATCAATCATTGCAGGATCAGGCTCGCCGACAAATTCTGCTTTGGCACCTTTGCTCAGGTTGTGTTTCCAAGAAAGAACCTTATGCTCGCCTACTGCAACGATAGTCTGTAATGTGTTCTGATCTAAATATTTGAGTAGCAATGCTTCATTGTGTACTTCTAATAGCTCCCGCACAGTCCGTACTCCATCTCCTATAATTGAGGGAAGAATTTTTCTATATGTCAGTAGTATTTCATTATCAAGAACAATACAACGATATTCAAATTCTGATTGGATATAAGGAGAAAGTGCTACATCACGATTGAGTGCAAAAAGATCATATATCGCCCCGCGTGCTTCATCTACATTTTGCACCAATGAAACGTGCGTGCCCAGCGAGCCATTTTTGGGCTTGATAACGAGTGGAAATGATGCTTTCTTAAGCAGGTTATCACAATATGATTGAACTCCTTCATTCGGTAGCCATTTTTGATCGTACGAAGGGTTGAGCAAAAGAGCATGTTCACTATGTGAGACGCCATGCAGTGACAAAATTTGTGACGTTGCAACTTTATCAGCAGCGATCATCTGGACTGCAGCAGGATTCAGATCCCATTGATACCCAAAAATATGAAGCTTCTTACCAGGAAATTGATCATGAGTAATTTCTAAAATCCAATCATTTGATAAACACTCGACATGCCAACTGGATTCTCGGCAAATTTCTCTAATCAGCTCGGGAAGAAGGCGTTTACTGAACATAAGGCACGTAGATCATACCATAGTTTTTATGAAGAAAGTTTTTTTGTTTTTTGCTTACTTGTTTCAATATGGACGAGTTTTTCTAGTTTTCTTTTATCTCTCAAAAGAGCAGGTCTATCTTTGTTGTAGAGAGTAACCTTCAATACATACTCTCCACCATTCTTTGCATGGAGCGATCGATCGCCTTTCTTTAATCGGACATCAACAGAACTAAAACTTTCCAATTGTTTGATTTTTTTGACACCGTTGATCTTTGTAATATATCCCTCTTGCTGGGGAAAGAAATATAAAATAGTGGTAAATCCAATCGCCTTATTTTTTATAAGAGGCTTTTTACCCATACGAATCAATATATCATTGATGGTATGATTGATTCCGTAACATTGCATATACATATCATGACGGTTTCCTCCAATACGCGGTCCTATTTCGATAATCTTCCATTCAACGCCTGTGTAGACGAGCTCTATATGTGTAGTCGTATTTTTAATACCTAGTGCCTGTATCCCTATACGAGCAACCTCCTGTGCCTGTATAAATTTTTCTAAATGCATCTTCTTGGGAAATGTCCTTTCATAGAGGAAAAAATCGTCAAAGCCTTTCTGGGCGCTAGTCTGATATTTCACAAAAGGAAGAAAATAAACGTGAGAAAAATCATCAACATATGCATCTACTGAATAGATATTGCCTTCTATCATTTCTTCGATGAGAATCGATGGGTTTCCTCTGCCAGATTTTTTTTGATAGAGATGCTTTATTCTTTTTTGTATTGAAGCCAACACGTGTTCCAATTCTTCCTTGTAATGAGCTGCCTGAATCAGCAAGCTCGCTGCAAGTCCTGAGGGTTTCACAATCACAGGAAACTCTAGTGAAGTGGCAATAGTATCAATATCAAAATGATCAATATCTTTTATAATTTTAAAGCGTGGAGTAATTGATGGATCATATTTTTTGAAGGCTTTGCGCATTTTTGTCTTTTCGGTTGATTTTTCAAGCGCATCTACAGTAGGTGTCAAAATATGCTTGGGTACATATGGGATGAGTTTTTTAAATAATGTGATATTTTTTTCTGAACGTGCAGTAATACACAACACCTGATCGCCATATGCCGCTACCCAGGATCGCAATGATTCTGGGTCATCAAAATCAAGAATCATATCGTTCTTCGACGGAGTCTTCATCTTTTTATCGTGGAGCACAAGAAGTTGCCATTTCTTTTGATGAGTTTCTATATAAGAAAGAACTTCATGTCTCGTATCTTTCTTTATATTGCCCACAAAAACCACATATTTTTTTACGAGTGCCATCATAGGGAAATGATTAAAAAACTGGGATATTGTACACAAAAAATCGATTTGTGCTAGAAATGCAAAAAAAATAAAAACCCTCTGTTCTGGCGACTACCTACTTTCCCCAATGAAGAGTATCATCGGCTCAAGAGGGCTTAACTTCTGGGTGCGGAATGTAGCCAGGTGTTGCCCCTCCGACATGTCACCAGAACACAAGGTTCTTAAAAATATAATGTATCCTATCAATCGTAAGAACACGATCAGTATCATATATGCGGGTATGTATCTAACTATTCGAGCAACAACTTGCTTGCTTCACACGAGAAGTGTGAAAAGAAAACATAACAATTTTGCATGTCATTCTCATGTTTCCTAATAGGATTTCGACCAATTAGTACACCTCGGCTCAACACATTTCTGTGCTTTTACCTAGTGCCTATCAACCTGATAATCTCTCAGGGGTCTCAACGATATCTCATCTTGAAGTTGGCTTCCCTCTTAGATGCTTTCAGAGGTTATCCATTCCCGACATAGCTACTGGGCAATGCTACTGGCGTAACAGCCCATAGACCAGCGGTCAGTCCATCTCGGTCCTCTCGTACTAGAGACAGATCTTCTCAAATATCGAACGCCCACAGTAGATAGGAGACCAACCTGTCTTGCGCATACATGTACATGCTTGGACTATACCATCAACCAGAATACTTTCTGGATGGTCGGTTTGTAGTCTCTACAAGGATAGTTGTATCCTCTCGGTATTGTCGCATGAGATATGCGATTTCACCGATAACCCCGACTTGTTCACTCAATATTACTATTGAGGACCGCCGCAATGGGGTTGGTCTTATCTCTTTTTTATGTGTTATTTAAACGAAAAAACTCGATTTTTATTCATGTGTTCTCATGATGTCGTTTGTCTGTTATGTATGCTGCGATTCAGACTGCTTAAAAGTCAAATATTTTTAACTCTTAAACGGTCTGAACCCAGCTCGCGTACCGTTTTAATTGGCGAACAGCCAAACCCTTGGGACCTTCTCCAGCCCCAGGATACGATGAGCCGACATCGAGGTGCCGAACCGTGCCGTCGATATGAACTCTTGGGCACGACTAGCCTGTTATCCCTAGGGTAGCTTTTATCCGATAATCTTCAGCGCCGTCTCAAGGCAACTGTCGGTTCACTAAGCTCTGCTTTCGCACCTGCTCGGGATGTACCCCTTGCAGTCAAGCTGGTTTATGCCTTTACACTATCGGTACGGTTTCCATCCGCACCTAACCAACCTTTGTAGGCTCCTCCGTTACTCTTTTGGAGGAAAGCGCCCCACTCAAACTACCCGCCACGCACTGTTCCCGTCCGTTTTTACCGTCCAGGTTAGAATATGCCCAAAATAAGGGTGGTATTTCACTGGCGACTCCATGCAAACCAGAATCTGCACTTCAAAGTCTCCCACCTATGCTGCGCGTATCACAAACATATTCAATACGAAGCTGTAGTAAAGCTCCTAGGGTCTTTTCGTCTAACTGTGGGTAGGCGGCATCTTTACCGCCATTGTATTTTCACCGAGCAAGTCCTCGAGACAGTTCCCCAGTCATTACACCATTCGTGCGCGTCTGAACTTACCAGACAAGGAATTTCGCTACCTTAGGACCGTTATAGTTACGGCCGACATTCACCAGGGCTTATACAACCCAGCAATAAGACGAATCTTATCACCATTCGTATTTAACCTTCTGGCATTGGTCAGGTGTCACCCCCTATACATCCTCTTGCGAGTTCGCAGGGAGCTGTGTTTTTGATAAACAGTTGCCAGGGATCTTTCGCTGCGGCCTTCTGTACCGAAGTACAGTGAGGCAAGCCTTATTCCGAAGTTACGGCTGCTATTTTGCCGAGTTCCTTGAGGACCTCTCACTCGTTCGTCTTGGTCTTCTCGACCCTCCCACCTGTGTCGGTTTACGGTACGGTTTGCCGTATATTGAAGCTTAGAGGATTTTCTGGGAAGGCTCTTCATATATTTTACATGCCCGAAAGCACGCATTGATGCTACACACGACCTTGATGATGCCCGGATTTGCCTAAGCATCAGATCTCGTGTCACAAACACTCATCCGATAGAATGCATATATTTATTTCCTCCGTCTCCCCATCGCATATACGACAAGTCATGGAATATTAACCATGTGTCCATCACCTTCGGCTTTTCGCCATTGGCTTAGGACCGACTAACCCCGGGATGATTATCATCGCCCGGGAACCCTTGGGATTTCGACGCACAGGGATTTCACCTGTGTTGCGGTTACTTGTGCCAACATTCTCACTTGTCAACGCTCCACCGTGGGTTACCCCTTCGGCTTCAACGCAGATGACAACGCTCTCCTACCACTTATAATAAATTATAAATCCGCGAATTCGGTACGACACTTAGCCCCGATCATTTACGGCGCAAGATCTCTTGACCAGTGAGCTGTTACGCTATCTTTAAAGGATGGCTGCTTCTAAGCCAACCTCCTGGTTGTCGGAGAAATTTCACCTCCTTACTTGCACTGAGTGTCGATTTGGGGACCTTATTCGGCGATCTGGGCTGTTTCCCTTTCGTCTAATGGACCTTCGCGCCCATAGACTAACTGCCATGCTATTAATCCTTGGTATTCGGAGTTTGGTAAGCTCGGCGCCCGTGAAGGCTATCCGATACTATCCAGTGCTCTACCCCCAAGGGGAACACATGACGCGAACCCTAAAGCTCTTTCGGAGAGAACCAGCTATTACGTAATTCGATTAGCTTTTCACTCCTTACCACAAGTCATCCGAACGAGTTGAACGACGTATCGGTTCGGGCCTCCATCCGCTGGTCGGCTGACTTCACCCTGCTCATGGTAAGCTCATCACGTTTCGGGTCTTATCCTTGCTATATATATTTCGCCCTATTCAGACTCGGTTTCCCTATGACTCCAGCGCGGAACGCCTTAGTCTACAACAAAGATAAACTCGTTGGCTCATTCTTCAATAGGCACGCCGTGGTGGTGCTAGGCACCACTCCGACTATTTGTAAACATACGGTTTCAGGTCTATTTCACTCCCCTCACAGGGGTTCTTTTCACCTTTCCCTCACGGTACTATTCTCTATCGGTCTTGAAAAGTATTTAGCCTTACCAGTGAGTACTGGCAGATTCCCCCAAGCTATTCGTGTCTTGAGGTACTCAGGAGTAACGATAAAAAGTTGTATAGATTTCGGATACGGGACGATCGCCCTCTATGGTGTACCGTTCCAGGTACTTCTCCTATCCATACAATTTGTAACTTTTTTCATATTATGCGAGCACGATACATTCAAACAGAATTTGACTGCATCGTGCTCAATATGAGCATCATTATCCTACAACCCCGCCGTATCATTGCTGATACACGGTTTGGGCTTATTCCAGTTCGCTCGCCGCTACTACGGAAATAACTATTGTTTTCTCTTCCTCTGGGTACTGAGATGTTTCACTTCCCCAGGTTCGCCTCCCATGTCACTTATGTACACAGGATCTGCGTGCATGACCACGCAGGGGTTTCCCCATTCGGAAATCTCCGGATCAAAGGTTGATTGCCACCTCCCCGAAGCTTATCGCAGGTTGTCTACGTCCTTCATCGCCTTTTCAAGCCAAGGCATCCGCCGTATGCTCTTGCATCCTATTAGGATGCATAAGAACCACAAAATTTTGTTATGTATCTCTGCATCATTTCTGATACAGAAGACAAACAAGTGAATACTTCATTTTCTTATAGAAGAATATGAAGTATGTTTATTGCTCGATACGAATTATATATCTCGATAAAAATATATAATCCGCACATTTAGTTAGTACGATCAATCACATATCTTCCCGAAGGAAAAAATATGATCGACCCACATATATGATACTGACAATGTTCCGTCATTCGGTAAGAAAAAAGATCCGTGATCAAGCGGAGTCTGGTCTACAGAAGACAAAGGTTTCCCGAATGTTCTTCTCGTTGATCAAACGTGGTTCCGCACACGCGTATCTCTTATCAACAATCTTTCTGGATACGAGGGCGTAGTATACACATATTTTTTTTGAGCGCAAGCCCTGTCTTCGTCATCCGAGAACCTTTCGAATACATTAACAAATGTACCCGTAAACTCTTTGTTTTTAAAGTCTTAACCATCGTAGGTTTTGAGGTTCAATAATGTAGCAACTGCAAAAGAAATCTGAATAGTCAGCAAGCCTATAGAAGCAGTCTGTAAAAGAGTGGGTAGTTGGGGGTTTGTTATAAGGTAATTAAACATATTTAAATTATATACGCTTGTTCTTACTTAGTCCTTGATAAATTTTTATTTTATAAATGGTATAATCAAGTGATGGGTTAAGAATTACAAGACAGGCTATTATTGCAAAGCTGAACCAGCTCTCTTGTCTCAAAATCTAAGATATAAATGTTATTGTACTAGAAAATGACTCATTGTGATTAAGAGATTCTTTAAATGAAATACTGAGATAGGCATCTAGTTCTTCTTTCGGAATTGTTTGATATAGGCTATTTGACATTGCCCAAAACTCAGCACGTAAAGTTAGTATCTCATTTATAGCTTTTATTTGTTTAGAAGCTTTTCCTGTTTCAAATATACTTTTTTTCCTGCTTATCCACCTTGAAGATCTGCCTTTCAAACTACACATCATTATTATTGTTTTCGATCCCCAAGGGAATATATTTAATACTACGGCTGCAGGTAATTTAAAAGTTCCTATTTTTTGATCTCCGATGTTAAGTAGTGTTGATATACAAACTTCCACATGTTGGGTTTCTGAAAAAAATAGATCTAGTGTACTAAAATCACTCTCTATCAAAGAAGTTTCTAATATAGTTTTAAACTTCTTCATCTGTTCAATACCCACACTAGACCCATCTCTATGTGCAATTAGAAAAGGATCCATCATATGCTCCCTAAGTAATTTACCCGACATCTCGTAAACGAGCTCTTTTCTATATAGCTCATTACATAGAGAGCGATATGCAAAGAGTGCCTGTTGATAAGGAGTAAAGACAATTTCAGTATCTTTTTCTATTTCTTTGAAGACTTGGTCATCATGATTCTTACAAAAACCTTTGAAAGAATAAGCATTATTTAAACCGACTGGTTTAAATTCGTGAGCTTGCCCAAGGTTTTCCGAATAAAGGTTCTCTTGGAGCATTATGACATGATCATTTTCAGCAACTTGATCTAAAACCCCATTTTTTTGAAGAACATGCGAGTTGATTGCAGGCTCATTGCAGTCACGATACATACAGACCCTTTTTTTATTTTTTACATCTTTCCAGAAATTCCCAATCTCATGTTGTTCTAACATATTATCTTAATTTTATCATACCAACATGATCTAGTGCCAAAAAATAATGATCCTATTGTATCCCCCGCAAAAGGCATGTCAAGGAAACATAAATAAAACCGCGCGCCTCACGGCACGCGGTTTTGCATGATGTAGAAATCAAAAAGAAACTATTTCGTAGGATGATGTTCGTCTTCTTTGAGATTGTGTGAAGTTTCTTCGATAAAACGAGCAGCTGCATCGCGCCCGCCGAGCCCGAATGCAAGACCGCCAGCAAGCGCCACCATCGCGATCACAGCGATGAAGATAGCTTGGAGATAGGTCTGAGCAATTCCCAATTGATCGAGCACAAGAATGATCGTAAAGATCCACACCGCCCAACGAACAACCGTACCGATCATATGGCTGCGTGTCCCGTGTTGTACGAATTTGAAACTTGCTTTAGCCAATTTTGCCAAGAACTCTGCAAGGATAGATCCTGCAAAAAGAATAACTGCTGCAATGGCAAGGTTCGGAATGAAGTCTGTTGCGATAGTGCTGAGGAACATATTGATCGCATCAAGATGCAACATATCGAATGCAAAAATTGCAAAGACAACAATAAAGAACCAACGCCCAATTTCGCCAATAAACTTTCCTGAATTGAGTTTGTATCCTGCCTTTGCAAGAAATTCATCAACACCAGAGTGTTCGAGGAAGGTATCGATTTTCAATGTCTTGAAGATTTCCTCAATGACATGTTTGAATAGCCATCCAATCAAGAAGCCAAAAATAATAAAGAAAATAGCAAAGAACACCTGAGGCAACACAGCAGCAACGCTATACCACATGGTCTGGAGTGAACCGAGAAGTGTATCGGTCGTGATCGATGCTTGTTGTGCTACTGGTGTCCAGTGTCCTGTAGCAGCGGTTGAAATGTATTGTAGAGACATAAATAAAAGAACTTTAAATAAAATAATAACGACATGAGTAATGCCGTTATTATACCAATTTCTAGAGCGTCACACCAATTTTATCAACAACTCGCTCATGGGGATACTCGAAGACATCGAGCAGGTGCTGATCATACATTTCCATACGGTAGGCAAATTCTTCAGGAGTGAAAACGGTGTAGCGTAATTCTTTACCAATTTCTGATTCAAGTATTCTGATAGTACGGTCGAGTTTCTTGAGATCCATTTTGTCTCCAACTACCATCATATCGGTACTCCGATCAGTATCTTTCATAAAAATACCAGAAAGGACGAGCATTTTAATAGAGCCATTTCCCTTGAAACGCTTATACAGATCTTTGGTCTTGACGAGCTCATTATCGATCAAGAGGCTTTCGAGTGGCTTAACCAAAGGAAATTTTTCATCCAGTATGAAGCCATTTGCTTTTTTCTTTTTGATAGTGGGATTTTTCTTTTGCGCCTTGGTGCGTGGCTTGAGCATAACTTCTTTTGTGAAGATCTTCTTTTTAAGAAAACCAGTTTTGAGGAGAATACTCAATTCGCGTCGCGCGGTAGAAGTACTGACTTTGCTACGCTCTGCAATATCATTTGTATCGTAGGGTGTTTCTGGATTAAAGAGAAACAAACGCATGATTTTTACGCGAGCTGAACTATCAAAAATTTTTGCGAGATTTTCCATGGTGATCATTATAGCAAACTTATAGCATCTTCGTCATCCCTATGAGAAAAACAAGAGGAATTTTATTGCGAAAGAAATATAAAAAAGTATGATGAGCTAAAAAATTATATGGATATATCAGCGCTTCTCGAGTATACGATACGTATAGGTATCGTTATTTATTTCATTTGGATAATTTCTCTTTTGGTTGTTTTCAAAACGAATGTTTCGTTTCAACCAAAGTATAGAAAAATACTCATTGGATTTATTGTTCTTTCAAGCATGTTTTTAATCTGCTCGAAAATCATTGAATTTATGTTTCGTATCTGCCATACCCCCAACGCAGCCTTGTATCATATAATAGTGCAAGGACTACCCTCTGTGTTACTTATTATTATTGCACTGGCGATAAGCATAGTGGCGCTTAAGAAAATTAACAAGGTGCGCATCATAAAAGACGAGCAAAAAAGATTACCTAATGGAAAAGACACCCTCTAAATAAATTGGGTGTCTTTTTATATTCCTGCAACACGTCTATACGAATTCAACTCGTGGCAACAATCGCATGCGACATAGGACGATTTTAACTATAACCAAGAGAATCAATAGCACCCAACCTGGGCGAATAGGCCATGCATTGCGAGCAATATTCCATCGACTCTGATAATTAATACTGAGATTACCCTCAACCGTTTCGACATCATCTAGCAATGTCTGCTGGGCATCTTCGTTATCGGCAAGTTCGCCGTGTGTGCCAGATACTCGATTAACAAGCATAGTGTTTTCTTGTGCAAAATTTACCTTTTCCTGATTTCGAGCTTGGCGCAAGGTGGTGAGTTGTTGTTGATACTGGTCGATATATGAACGCAACTGAGTATGTTCATTTGTTCCATCAGCAACCTCGATCAGGGTATCTCGCAATAATGCAATGCGGTCCTGTGCGCCAGCGATTTCTCGATCAAGGCGCGCAATACGTTGTGAAGAGGTATTTTCAAGATACTCCTGAGAATCAAGAAGCGAGGCAAGATTTTTTATAATTTGCTGTTCTTCTTGTTCGAGTGCTATTTTTTGGTCCAGCATATTCTGTCCAGAAATTTTTTCTGTATACAATTTGGGGTGAGCAAGCTCGGCAATATCGTCCCGAAAATCTTCAAAACGTGATTTTGGGAGAATAAAAGAAACATATCCATATTTATTATCACTATTAAACGAATCAATACGACCGCCTAGCCTCCTAATGATGTCCATGGCCTCTTCGGTCATATATGTAACTTTTCGTGTTTTGATATTCCCATTGTAGCTGATTTTAATAAATTCTCGATTATCTGTGACATTGTTCTCTAAAAAATTTGGCGTATCGAACATCCTGCCTGGCGTACGGAAAACACCGGACCCTCCAACATACATTGCTGAAGAAGAATCGATAGTACCGCCTATACCAACGCCCATAGTAGAACCAAGAAGTGAAATACCCAAGACAAAGACGACAATAAGTATGAGGCTTATAAGATTACCAAAAAAACGTCGGCGGGGTTTTTTCTTTTCCTCGCCCTGACGTTCTTTCATACGCACAGCATTGACGATCAATGACACGCAGGCAATCAATCCTGCTAAAATAGCAGTGGCTGGTAACAGGCTACGCAGTATGTTCATTGTTGAGTATATATCACCCCTAGCAGCAAACACAATCAGCCCCACTACGACGATGACAATAAGCCAGGCAAGAAAGATTATTGGCGCCGACAAGGCAATACGAATAACGGGTCGTTCTTTTTTCATCATATTTAAAAGATATATTACGTTGCTAATATGAATTATATTGTAACACAAACCCCCGAACCAAAGTCGAGGGTTTGTTTAAATAAATATTCTCTAGAGCTTCAATAAAACCACGTGACTCGAGTGGAGCTATTTGTTTCTTTGGTTAGTGCCATACTTGTTGTCAGTAGATTGGCTTTTTTCTAGAGCAAAAATGATTAAGACAAGACTACCGATCAAAGGTATAAAGTTTACAAGAACCCATATCCCACTACGCCCAGTGTCGTGAAGACGTCGTATGAGAAGAGTAAAGTGGACTACAATGAGAACCATAACATACAAACCTGCTAATCCCCCCAAAATAATAGCCGCATTACTATTTTCTGGAACAGCTAAAGAAACTAAGCCAATAAGACCTATAGTGATAGCTGCAAAAAGAATAAAAAACCAATACTCCGAACGTGATGCGCGACCCTTTATAAGAAAAATATTCTTGAAAGCTTTCAGAAAAAATATCATGTTTAATCTAATCTAAAAAATCGAATCTTTAAATACTCTGTATGTTAGTACTGCCGCATCGAAACCTGTGCATCCATTTTCTTAACCAGATCAATAACAACAGCCACAACAATCAAAAGACTTGTCCCACCGATAGCAAATGATTGCACACCTGTGATTGACTGGATAATGATAGGGATTACCGCAATCACTCCGAGGAAGAGTGCTCCGACAAACGTAATACGATTAGCAATAGTCGAAATATAGTCAGTCGTTGCTTTTCCTGGACGTACGCCTGGGATAAAGGCTCCTGATTTTTGGAGATTTTCTGCCATCGATTCCGGTTCAAAAGTAATAGCGGTATAGAAATAGGTAAAGACAAAGACAAGAATAAAATACACAATCGGGTAGAACCATCCATTTGAGAGCAATTGATTGATGAACTGACCGACATTTTGCAGACCAACTGAAGTGCCATTCATGAAGAAGTTTGCCAACATCTGTGGGAAAAGAAGGATAGAAAGTGCAAAAATGATCGGCATCACACCAGCCATGTTGATACGCAATGGAATGTAAGTAGAGGTTCCGCCGTAGGTCTTGCCACCGCGAGATTGTTTTGCATATACCACGGGGACGGGTCGTTCGGCTTCTGTCACAGCAACAATTCCCGCAATAATAATAAACGCAAGTACAACAAAACCAAGATACAGCGGTAATTGTGATGGATCATAATTGGCAATAAGCTGTGCAATTGAATTAGGCAGAATCGCCACAATACCCGCAAAGATAAGCAAAGATACCCCATTAGAAATTCCAAATTCTGAGATAAGTTCACCAAGCCATGTTACGAGCAATGCTCCAGCGATGATAATTATCATATTTACAATAGTCCCTGTAATCCCAAGGCTAGTTATGATTCCCTGCTGAGTCAAAAGCAAAAGAAGTCCAAAACCTTGAATGGCTGCAATAGGAACCGTAAGGTAGCGCGAGATTTGAGAAAACTTTTTGCGACCAGCTTCACCTTCATGGTGATACATCTCTTTGAGGTTCGGTACCATCACTGTCAAAAGCTGCATAATAATAGATGCAGTAATATATGGTCCAACTCCCAACATCACAATAGAAAGCTGTGAAAGAGCTCCTCCAGAAAAAATATTCAAAAGTCCAAAAAATTGATTACCTCCTACAAATCCAGCAAGCGCTCCGTGGTCGACACCCGGAATAGGAATCGTCGAAAGCAGACGGAATACTGCAAAAATTGCCAAAACAAAGAGCACCCGCTTACGCAAAGATGGGTCGCGGAAGAGGATGCTTACTTTGTTGAAAAATGCTTGTAACATAGATTTCAAAATGAGTGCTTCAGCGAAGCAAGGTGTTTACGAAATAAAACTAAGAAAGTGAACCACCAGCCTTGGTAATCTTTTCAGCAGCTGTCTTTGAAGCGGTAATTCCCTGGATTGCAAACTTTTTAGTAAGATCTCCATGCCCCAAAAGCTTGATACCGTTGCGATTCACCGCACCTGCAGATACCAAACCTTTTTCAATGAGTGTATCTGGCGTAATAGTTGCACCTGTATCAAAAAGTGATTCAAGAGTTGCAAGATTGATAGCAAGCGTATTAGGCTTATGTACCACAGTACGAGCACGATTCTTACCATGACCACGAAGCTTTGGAATCTTCTTGATCAAATCACGCATCTCCGGACGAATACCATGACCACCGTGTTGCTTCTGACCTTTGTGTCCACGACCTGATGTCTTCCCTCGTTTACCGCCACGACCGACACGCTTTTTTGATGTATTTGTTGATGAAAGTGAGTGTAACATAGGCAGAATTATGATTTTTTAGTATCACGACCAGACGTGGCAGGCTTTTTAGTCTCTTGCTTTTTTTGAGCTGCGGCACCACGTGCTACGACAAATGGCTCAAGCGCCTTCATTGCAGCTTTGGCGTTGTTGAGCTGATTACGAGAACGTGAGAGTACGCGAGAAGTGACATCCTTGATACCAGCAAATTCAAGAACCGTACGCACTGATGAACCAGAAACCAACCCGCGACCAAAATTAGGGCTTAATTCTACGCGTGCTGCTTTGTATTTCGCAGAAACGCTGTAAGGAAGTGAAAAATCATCAGTAAGTTGGATTTTTATAAGATTTTGCTTTGCAATATTGACCGCTTTCTGAATAGCCTGTGATGTATCATTTGCCTTGGCAAGACCAAACCCAACACGCCCACGCTTATCACCGATAACCATACCTACCGAAAAAGAGAAACGACGACCTCCCGCCATGACACGAGTCACACGACGCAAAGAGATAATCTTTTGTTCAAATTCAGGCTGTACACGTTCGCGTGTACGACGTGGTGCTTTTGAACGAAAATTGCGTTTGGTGGCACGACGTGGGGTATTTTGTTGACCCTCTTTTGGCGTGTTCTCAACAGGAGCAGAAGTTTTGTGAGCTTCTGAAGACTGTTGTTCGGTATGAGTTTGTGCTTGTGTTTCGTCTGACATAATCCAAGTAATAATGAGTAATCTATCGTGAGTATCTTAAAATTGCAATCCTGCCTCGCGAGCAGCATCAGCCAGTGCCTGTACGCGACCTGTAAAAATAAATCCACCGCGATCAAAAACTACACTCGTGATGTTTGCTTTTTGAGCAAGTTCAGCGATGTTTTTCCCCACAGCTTGAGCACGTTCGATTTTGGTGCCGGTAGTTGATTTTACATCATTCGCAGCAGCGAGTGTTGTACCTGTCGTGTCATCAATAAGTTGCGCATAGATAAACTTATTTGAACGAAAAACCGCAAGACGAGGGCGCTCTGAAGTGCCAGCTACACGTGAACGAATACGGGCATGACGTCGAAGGCGTTGTATGATTTTGTTATCAGTAGCTTGTGACATACACAAATAAAATTCTTAAAAAATTAAGCTGACTTCTTACCTTGTTTGCGACGAATATATTCACCTTGGTAGCGAATACCTTTTCCTTTATACGGTTCTGGTTTTTTCTTGGCGCGAATGTCCGCAGCAAATGAACCAACCAACTCTTTATCAATACCTGCAATGGTAAGTTGTTGTTTTTCAGCCGTAGCCGTGATGCCTTCTGGAATAGCGATGACAACAGGATGAGAAAAACCAGCTTGTATATGAATTTCACTTCCTTTTACTTCCCAACGAAATCCAACACCTTCGATTTCTAGTACTTTACTATATCCTTCTGTTACTCCCACAATCATATTGATAATATGTGAAGCATAGGTCCCCCAGAGGCCCTTGGTAAAGAGATCTTCTTTCTGTGGAGTAACGGTGATGGTTGCGCCATCAATAGTTATTGCTACGATATCAGTCTTGAAAGGGCGAGTAAGTTCCCCCTTTGATCCTTTGATCGTAAGCATGCCTCCATCAAGAGTTGCAGTAACGCCTGCTGGGATAGTGATAGGTTGTTTTCCAAGTCGACTCATATTTGCGAAATGATTAAAAAAATAAATTACCAGAGCTCGAAAAGCATTTCTCCACCGACCTGTTCTTTGCGGGCTTGTTCTCCAGTCAAAATTCCTTTTGGTGTTGAGATAAAGATTTTCCCAAAACCATTTTTTACCGGACGAACATTCTTTGATGATATATACATACGACGTGATGGTTTCGACACACGCTTTATCGTTGAAATTTTCGAATTCCCATTTGCCTGGTAAGCCAAAGTGACTTCCAACATATCGGCACCGCGATTACGATCACGCTTCTGATAGCCAGCAATAAAACCAGCATCAAGCAGAGCCTTGGCAATGGCAACCTTGTGGTTTGAAAAAGGAACGAGCACACTCTCTTTGTGAGCTATGCCACCATTTTTGATTGTGTTGAGCATGTTTGCAATAACATCCATAAGCATTTTTACCAGCTTGATTTGCGAACTCCTGGGATTTTTCCCTCATTCGCAAGGGCACGGAAACAAATACGGCACAATCCAAAATCACGCATATACGCACGTGGTCGCCCGCAACGGAAACAACGATTTACTTGACGTGTAGAAAATTTTGGTTTTTTTCGCGAAGCTGCGATTAATGATTTTTTTGCCATATATTTATTTAAAAAATAATAGAACCTTTGTACTCAAGACATGCTACTCGTGTGATATCTCGTATAGCTAGGATAAAGAGGTGAGTTGATACTCAGATATTTATCAAGATATACGGATCATAGACGAGCCGTCTTTTGAAAGGTACGCGGGCATACTATACGAGTACAAAAAAAAGTCAAGTGAAGAGTTATTTTTTAATAACATACGAATACATTGAACCAAAAAAAGCCCTAACGTATACGCTAGGGCTTTTTATATTCAGTAAAAATCTACTGAATAATAATTTTTTGGGATCCTCCTTGGTTCCCGATTTGTATAAAATAAATACCAGGATCTATTTCAAGGTTTAGATAATTTTTTCCTTTAGCAATTATCTGTTGCCAGACAATTCTTCCAGATACATCACACACCTTTATCTCTTCAGCATTCTCTACTTCTATAATTCCCTGACCATTTAGTAATGGATTTGGATACACAGAGAAGGCTACGTCAGAAATATTTTGTATTCCCGTAGGAGTGCCAACTTGATATCGATTTGACGATATCTTGTTTGCACCACATGGGCCAAGATACGTCACAGCAACGCCTACTACACGCATATATATCGCCCCATTGAAATGATCAGTGGTTTGAATATTCATATTTGTATTGCCATCAATCAGGGTTGATTGCTGGGCAAGCAGCGGGGTTGTACCAATCGAATCCTGATTCGCATCCTCAAGGACTACATATAAATTGTATATAACGCTATCTACATCGTAGTAGCGCAATACAATATTATGCGTCCCATTTTGAATGGTCACGAACTGATCGTCAAGCATAAACTCAGGACCGGAATACTCACCAAGATAGACATGGTCCTCTTGGTCGTAATCATAACTTCCTAATGAATCAGTTATTGACACATTTACACTGATCTCTCCATGTCCCGTATATTGAACATAGATAGTATCAGTACCGTGACCGACAGCAATGGTAGCATCTGGCGTAGCTGAGCATCCAGTAGATGCCACATTCACTGCGTAATCAATAGAAGCTGAATATTCTGTAGAATATGCAATTCCTATTTCCCCATTTCCATTGTTGAATATATCAATCCAATATGGAAGTGGTGGTGTAATTATGGGAGCTGGATCTGTCATAAAATCAAGACAACTGGTGTCCCCACCATATGACTGAGTATGTAATACAAAGCACACGGCATACTGAGTACTGTCTGATAGACCTGTTAAGAAATACCAAGCAGTGTCCCCGCTTGCAATAGCAGTCATACCAACCAATCCTCCGTTTACGTAACACTCCATGTTACCCATGGTAGAGCTTCCGAGGTCGCCAATAGCATACACGGTAGCGCTAGAATCGGTAATATTGATTATGCCGGTGTCCATGATGGTAGGTCCGATTATAGGAAGTGTTTTGAATTGAATAACACTTTCATCTACTCCAAGTCCTGTAATCTTTGCATGGGTAAATACCGTAGTATCTGCTAATGCATTTATTACGAAGTCCTGATACCCAATGCCAACAACAGGCACCGTAGTCGGACTGCTATATGTTGGGGGACCATCATAATCCCACTCGAACAACAACCATGCTGGATCGAGGGTCGAGTAATATACTCGCACCGTCCCACCAAATTCAGATGAATCCAACACTTGGATATTGGTTATCTGTGGCGGACCAGGATCCAATGGCGTAGTAAATGGCCATGGGGCAGAGGTGTCTGCGCCTACTGTATTATTCACAGTAAGTGTAATTTCATACTGCGTATTTCCATTCAACCCAAGAGAACCAAATGATATGGTATCTTGAATTAAAAGGTAGGAGGCAGTATCAAAATAAAATGTTGTCGAGGTCCATGCAATGGCACCTGTTGCAACATTTTTAATTTTAAATACTCCTGTTGTAGCAGTATCATTTCCCGTAGACATTTCAAACATAACATCCAGACTATCTGGTGAATGAGAAATTACATGAGTAAACGATACTGATGGATCAACTATCTGTGTATGTGCACAAAAAATAGCCATCATTAAACTGAAGGTGAAGATAAATTTTTTCATTTTATTTTAAATTTAAAGTTACAAAAAGTTCAAAAGATCCAGCCCATTGGCTTTCTCTTTATTTCATAATCTTTATACCAAAATAAAGTAGTTTGTCAAGGTTTTACTCTCATCGCCTACTGCGCTATGATGGAAGGTGTTATTTACTTAATCATATATTTTATGGAACATACCACTACACACACTGCATGGCTCGATACTCCTAAGGCAATCCTGCTCGGGGCATTGATTATTGGACTTGGACTTGCCCTCGGACTCGGACTCGGCGGAGGAGAACGCGTGAAGAAAGAAAAAGTACGCATGTGGCAAGTTGATGCTGTCTTGAAAGAAAATAATATCAATAAAAGTGATTACCAAGCTTGTCTAGAAGATGGAGCGGCAGAAGCACGAGTGCAAGCTGATATGGATCGCGCTGTTGACCTAGGCATCACAGGGACACCAGGAAATCTTATCGTACATATTCCAACAGGACGAAGCGTATTGCTCCCTGGAGCGTTGCCTTTAAATATCTTTAATCAAGCTATTGAAGCACTGCGCACAGGAGGAACTCTTGAGGGAATAGATATTATGCAGACGACTGCGACGGTTGATGAGGATGAGCATATTCTAGGAAATCCTGATGGAGACATTATGATATTTGAATATTCTGATTATGACTGTCCATTCTGCGTACGTGTCCATGAGACACTTCACCAATTGATTCAGCAGGATACCTCTGTTGCTTGGGCGTATCGCCACTTCCCATTAACAGGACTCCATCCACAGGCTCTTCCTAAAGCTTTTGCCAGCGAGTGTATTGCCGAGCTTGGTGGAGAGGAAGCCTTCTGGTCATTCACTGATACAAACTTTGCTGGAAAACTCTAGAAAAAGAATATTGTGCTGAATATTAACACCCCGTGCCTCCTTTTTGAAAAATGAATCAAAGGTACGGGGTGTTTTTTGTTTCTGAATTTGTGTATACTCCTCTTACTTATGCAAACGATTAAAGAAATTTTTACCCAAAAAAAATATGTATTTCTTTTTTGGATAGTAGCGATATCTCTGCTCTATCTCCTGATCTGGCTTAATTCACTGCCCGTGATTACTTCCTTTTTTGCGCTCGTGTCTGGATTTTGGAGTAAGGTAGCTTTTTTATTTTCACTCATTACAACGCTCGGAACTAATTTCACAGTATTTTCAATCATAACGACATTGATTATTGTTCTTTTATTCTCTTTGAATATTACCATGATGGCATATTATATTCGATATCGCCGAACTCACTCGTCTCAAATTATTTTTGGTAAAGGATTTGCTGGATTTATCGCCGGACTTTTTGGTATGGGCTGTAGCGCCTGCGGGGCGGCAGTCTTAGGGCCACTTCTCGCTGCGCTTGGCGTGGGAGGGCTTCTGACTATTCTTCCTTTTCACGGACAAGAGTTTACTCTTATTGGAATTATCCTCTTAGTTATTTCTCTCTGGTCATTGAATAAAAAAATGAAGAATACGGTATGTGAAATAGAAGAAGCCTAGCTAGCCTTTGGTATCTTGTATATTGTATAGCGTTTCTTTATACTCTTTCTATATGGAAAACACCCAAACGTCACCCGAATCAACTGTGATTCCTATTAGTCGCGCAGACCAGTATCGTACCGCGGGAGAACTGATTGAGAAATCACGCCCAAATGACATGTTTTATGTCATGATAGTACTCTCATCAATCATTATCGCGGGAGGTATTCTCACCAATAGTTTAGCGATTATTATTGGAGGAATGCTTGTTACTCCACTCCTCACTCCTATTCTCGTTGTTGCTCTTGCGCTGGCGACAGGAGAGCTTGCCCTTATGAAAAGCACAATTCAACTTCTCCTGAAGTCTATCGGAGCTATTGTCGGGGGATCACTAGTACTTGGTTTTATTTTTGGAGGAGATGTACAGTTCCCGATTGTCACTAACACGATGACCGCTACCTTCCTCTATTTTATTATTGCGGTTGCTTCTGGTATTGCGGTGACATACGCATGGGTCCGCAAAGAAGCGAATGAGGTCCTCCCTGGTATCGCTATTGTAGTCTCTTTAGTCCCTCCGTTGTCATGGGTTGGCGTCGCGATTGCTCGTGGACATTTTGATATTGCACTTACCTTTGGTATTATCTTTATACTCAATTTTATTGGGATTATTCTGGGAAGCCTTATCGTCTTTTCACTTTCACAATTCAATCATGACCGCGTTCACAAAGCTATCGAGCGTAAACATGAGCAAATCATTGAAAAAGAGCTGAAAGAAAAAGAGGAAAAAGCTGCCCAAAAAAAAGCGCGTGACGAAGCTTCCTCTGCCCCACAAGTACAGGAAGAAGATGAGTCTGAAAGTATTCAGGACATCACCGATGAACGCTAAGTTTATTATTACCTATAATTAAAAAATATTTTTTATGAAAGGATCAACTCTTACACTTACCATTACAATTATCATTATAGCAGGAGCTATTCTTGCAGGAGTACTGGTAGGAAACCGCCCAAGTATCTATGAAGACTTTGCTGAATGTATTGCAGATTCTGGAGCAACATTCTATGGAGCATTCTGGTGTCCTCACTGTCTTGATCAGAAATCAATGTTTGGCAAAGCAGCCGACTCACTTCCCTATGTCGAGTGTTCTCTTCCCGACCGTTCCGGACAAACCGAGGAATGTACTGAAGCGGGAATTACTGGATACCCGACATGGGACTATCAAGGAGATCGCTTCTCAGGAACTCTTTCTCTAGAAGTACTTGCAGCACTCACTCAGTGTGAGCTTCCACCAGAGCATGTCTCATCTATTGAAGTCACCCAAGAAGACCTTGAACAAATGAAGCAAAATCCAGAAGAAACCTCACAGGCCATAGAGACTGAGCCGCAAAATACGATTTCAGTAACTGGATCAAATACCGTCTCTATCGGCGATGTGAATCTTACTATCAGCGAATAACCTAAAGAATCAAAATATATGTTGAATTATAATGAAGTAAAACAGCGTTCGCGTATTATTGTCGAAGATGAACCTTGGGAAGTAGTAGAGGCTCAGGTGTCACGCAAGCAACAAAATAAACCCGTCAACAAAACCAAGCTCAAAAACATGATCTCGGGACGTGTCATTGAATACACCTTCCACGTGTCTGATCGGGTACATGAGGCTGAAGTTGAAAAGCGTGATATGACTTACTTATACTATCAGGATAAGAAAGGTGAATACTGGTTTGCAGATGCTGATAATCCTAAAAACCGTTTTACACTTGCTAAAGAACTTATTGGTGACGGGATCAAGTATATGACTGAAAATTCTACTGTTATAGCTCTCGTCTTTCGCCAAGGAGATGGGGAACAAATTATTGGTATCGAATACCCTATGAAAGTAGAACTGGCAGTTACTGAAGCCCCGCCAAACATCAAAGGAGACACGGCTACAGGGGGGCGTAAGGTAGTCACGGTAGAGACAGGCGCAACCGTCAATGCTCCACTCTTTATCAATACAGGCGATGTTATCTTGGTAAATACCGAGACAGGTGATTATTCCGAACGCGTTGAGAAAAATTAGATCAAAAAAACCGAGCTAACAGCTCGGTTTTTTATTTCAAAAATAAAACCGCTTTAAAAAAATTATTAAAGCGGTTTTCGCAAAAGTATTAAAAATTATAAAAAACACGATAATGAGAATAATAGGAAAAAGCACTCCGTACCTATCTATGGTACGGAGTGCTTTTGATGATCTCATGCTTGCGAATTATGCTTCGATAAAGGGAAGCAATCCCATAAAGCGAGCATTCTTGATCGCTCGAGCAAGTGCACGCTGGTTCTTACGAGAAACTCCTGAACGCTTTGCAGGCATGATTTTACCTGAGGTTGTCAAAAATTTTCGTAGAAGTTCGACATTTTTATAGTCGATGTGCTTGATGCCGTTTTGTTTAAAATAACATTGTTGTTTCATAGTTCGTATATACGATTTAGAAAGGAATATCTTCTGGATTAATATCATCTTCTGGGTACTCGATGACATCAAGCGAATCATCCTGCGATGATGGCGATGCTCCAGAGCCAGAAGAAGATGCCCCATCCCCGACTTTGTTCCCGAATTGAACTGTATCAGCGACAATCTCGGTACGATATTTTTTCACACCCGTTGATTGATCATCCCAGCTACGAGTCTGCAGGCGTCCTTCGATCAAGGCTTGTTGTCCTTTTTTCAGATACTGTGCAGATGTCTCAGCTTGGCGTCCAAATACTACAATATTGTGATATTCGACAGCTTCTTTTCGTTCGCCTGTTGCACTATCTTTCCAATAGCGATTTGTCGCGAGGCTAAAAGTCGTCACCTTTGAACCAGAAGGAAGTGACTTCAATTCTGGATCACGTGTAAGATTTCCAATAATCGTTGCTTTATTAAGATACATATAATTAAATGATTAACGCAAAAAACTAATAATGCCTTCATAATACTCTGCAGGAAGTATTGATGCAAGCTTATGCTTCGTCTTCTTCTGATGTCATTTCGTCGAGCTTGTCATCGAGCTCTGCTTCATCAACCTCTTCGTCAGATTCTTCATCAGTATCATCTGATTCATCCATGGTCAATTTATGTGAATCAGGTGTTGCCATTTCATGCTGCGAAGCAGAAGCAAGCGGCTTCGCATTAATCATCGTATCTTCACGAACGGTCTTGGTCACCAGATGGCGCAAGATGTCTTGACGACGTTCGAATAATGCTTCGATTTCTGCAATCAACTCAGGATTGAGTGCAAACTTGATCCAACCAAAATATGCGGTGTCGTAAAAAGCATTTTTGTTTTCTAAGACCTTCATCATAGTATAGGCTAAGTCGATCAATTGAGGTTCGCCTTCGCTAATATGTTCTGCGCCGAGCTCAGCAATTTTTGCTTTGATCTCTGACAGAGTATTGATGGCGTCGTCTTGTGTTTTGTTGGGCAACATCAGATAGCCCACCTCATACACACGCGGTTCGCGCATTTCCATAGTTTTTTCCATAGAAAGTTTTAAACAAAAGATAAAAAATCGAGTATTCCTCAATCATTAATCTTTTGTTCTGTTATCCAGTTACTGATAAAAATGTGTCCCGCCTCATTTCAAACAGATGGAGAAATGACTGGAGATGACGGGAATGGGTTGGAGTATAGCAGAGAATGATATAATTGTAAAGATTTTATTTGACTTTTCAAACAAAAAAAACGTACGATCTAAATCATGAAAGAGATGAAAAAGAAATATTTTAGTTTATCTGATATATTTACAATGATCTGGATGTCTGGTTTTGTTCCATTCGTAATACTTTCATCCTTTCTAAGGCAGGGAAAGGACTTCCGAATACCTGTGGCAGTTGCTACGATACTATTTATTGCAACAATGGTATTTATGTACAATAGTTTTGAAAAAGATGATTAACATAGTTATATTTCTATTCAATATTTATCCCCCACAACCGCCTTACGTTTTCCAAAATCTGTTCTCGAATATTATCTTGATTACGAATTTCTGCTAATTTTTTATACACTTCCCCCACATATTCAGGACTATTCCTCTGTCCACGATACGGGGTGGGTGCCACATACGGCGCATCGGTCTCGCACATGATCCGATCCAGCGGGATATTTTTGATAATATTATCATAATCCCGCGCAAAGGTAATGACCCCAGTAAATGAAATAGAAAATCCTAATGCGATAAATTTTTGAGCATGCTCGAGTGTCCCTGCGAAGAAGTGCGCGTCACCACGCAGACGATCCCCTGCTTCTTTTTTATACTCGGCGAGCAGTTCAAGTGCATCGTCATAGGCATCGTGAGTATCACGCGTCGGTCGGATATGAAGCATGAGTGGTTTGTCATATTCAATCGCAAGTTCGATTTGTCTACGAAAGAGGTCTTCCTGTTTTGCCAGATGCTCTGGTGTTTTTTCGATACGGAAATAATCAAGTCCACATTCGCCAACACCAACGACCTGAGTATGAGTAAGAAGTTCTCGATATACTTCCTCTTTAAATTCTTCATCATCTACATACGCAGGATGATGTCCGACAATCGCCCAAAGATGATCGTGCTGTTCGGCAAGTTCCACAGCAAAGCGCGAGGTCGCACTATCGACGCCCACATTGATCGCCCCGATTGATTGTCCGTACAAACGTGTAATAACCTCGTCCCGATCGTGATCAAATTCAGGGAGGTTGAGATGAGTGTGTATGTCGATGTAATGAAATTTTTTCATACAAGTAGTGTACACAGCATCGACAGAAAAGCTACAGCACCCCAGCGTGTCATCCCCGCATTTTTTCTACGTGTCATCCCCGCGTCGTAGGCGGGGACCCATCTGCCTCCTGGCTACGCTAGACGAAATCTCTACATATACAAGGATAACGTTGTTTTTAAATGGGAAGTGAGTTAATTCTCTAATCTCCCGAACAGTACTTCCTCTGGTTTTTTCTTTTGATCGATAAGTGTGGCAATAGCAGCTGCCGTACGTGGCATAATTGGGCGAATCTCCTTTACCACTTTAGACAGTCGCCGGATCATACTCGCCAGATCTGCGCGTGCCTGATCGGGATCGGTTTTGAATACTTTAAATGGCTGTTTTTCGCTGATTTCTTCATCGAGCTCCTTGATACGTGACCAAGTACTGTCCAATGCTTTCTGAATATCGAAATCAGCCATGTGTTCATGATATGCACGGCAACGATCATCCTCGCGTGTTTCAAAATCCTGATTATGGAAAAGTTCTTGTGAATCGTACGCTACTCCATAGTTCACCACCATATTCATCAACCGACTGGTGAGATTCCCAAGACCATTTTGTAATTGTGCACGATAAGCTTCTTCGACGGTTTCCATACTCATCCCGGAATCATCCCAACTATTGATATGACGAGTCAGATAATAACGAAGCACCTCTTCAGCATATGGCGTCACCTCAGCAAAGCGGTCGATGATGTCTATTGGGGCGATGACATTTCCTAGAGACTTACTCATCTTGCGCCCATCTGCAGCATTGATAAATCCATTGATCAAAATACGATGAGAATTTGGGAGCCCCGCTGCCATCAGCATTGCCTGCCACATGGCTGATTGTTGTCGAAGATTATCTTTTCCACAATACTGGACAGGAGTTCCCTCGTGCCAAAATTTTGTAAAAGTAGCGGAGTCTTCTGGCCAGCCGAGTGTCGAAATATAATTCGTCAGTGCATCGAACCACACGTACATCACATGGTCGTCATCCCCCGGTACCGGCACGCCCCATGACATTTTTTCTTTACGGCGCGAAATCGAGAAATCTTGAAGACCTCGTCCGACAAATGCTTTAATCTCATTAAAACGAAAATCAGGTGTTACAAAAGTTGGATGAGCAGCATAAAATTCTAAAAGCTTATCCGTGAATGCAGAAAATTTAAAAAAATAATTTTCTTCATCAATGAGCTCGATAGGTTTACCGGGATGAATCGGACACTCACCATCAATGAGCTCTGAATCAGTCTTGGCTAATTCACACCCGACACAATACTTGGTCTGATACTGTGCTTTGTAAATATATCCATTGGCATCACATCGTCGCCACATTTCTTGCGCAGCTGCAATATGGTGGGCATCGGTAGTACGAATAAAATGTACTGATTCCAAAAGCCCGAGCTCGGTAGTAAGGGTGCGAAATTCAGCAGCGTATCGATCGACATATGCTTGTGCTGACTCATTATTCTCGACAGCTTTATCAAAAATTTTCTGACCATGCTCATCTGTGCCGGTGTTGAAAAATACCTCATATCCCATAAGGGTTTTATATCGAGCGATAACATCAGCTCGAATAATTTCCATAGCAAAACCCACATGAGGACTCGCATTTACATACGGGAGCGTTGTCGTGATATAAAATGGTTTCATATAAGATATAAAGTAGCAGGTTCTCAGGTTGTGGGCAAATGTTTGTAAATAAAAAGGCCAACAAAAATGACTTACATACTCTAACCAAACAAAAAACACCAAATCCATGGTGTTTTTTATCTCTAAACTAGATCTTCTAATACCTTGGCATAGTATGAGGATGTCCTGAGTGTGGGTGGGTAAATGCTTCATAAATAAATTTTCCAGCAATCAAGAGCAAGATAAGCATACCACCGATCAGTAACCATAGTGGGATACCGCCACGACGTGGCGCTTGATAGTCTGGCACATACCCGAGCCCAATATCAAAACTTGCATACTCGGCTTGCCCAAGTGTGCCGTCCTCCTCGACATCCTGTACAATCACTTGTTGTTGCCCAGAGCCAGAAGTGCCTGAAAGTTGGGATACCGTTGTATAGGTTGTCGTTGTTGAAGAAGTATTGGTGTTAGTAGGAGGTAGTTGATACGGCAGATTTGAACCTGTCGTTTTAAATGTCTTCAGTTCGCCTTCGAGATTACCATTACAATCATCACCAATGAAGCGATAGTAGTAGGTCGTCCCAGCACTGAGTCCCTGGAGTTGCGCAGTAACCGTTCCGCTCCCACTACGATCAGTATAACCATTGAGTAAGGTCATGTTGGCTGAACTAGTCCCGAACATGAATCCCGTACGCAATGTCGAGCAATCACCATCATCATACGTCCCGCGGATACGAGCTGTAGAACTCCCCACCTGCTGTGCGCTGAGCGTATGAATATCTGGGGTATCTTCTGATGCAGTGGCCGAATGGTAATCCACACGCTCTATACTGGTCACACTATTGTTTATATTCCCATCTTCGTAGCACTCCAAAACAAACGTGGTGTCTTCATCAATATTATAGATATCATAGTCGCTGTCATTGTCTGATACAGTATGGTCTACACCATCGTAAGTCAATTTACATGAGTGGGAGCATCCTGTTTGTGCCGGGTTTGCAAAGCCACTTCCCGTTAACCAGGAAAGACTTATATCATTATCACTTTCATCTTCATAAACATCACTCTGATCAATACTGAAGCTGGTAATATAAATACCACAGCCTCCAACAACAGGATTTGATCCCGTAATCTCAACATTCACCGTAACTCGATCTGAGCCCACTGTATTTGACAGCGCATCATAACAAGTCACTCGATAGGTATAACTATAATCAGCTGTTGCATAAGGATTTCCGAGAGCGGTATAATTGCTCGTAATAGTACCTCCACCTACATAGGTAACTGACGTTTCAGTATTGCCGGTAGTCTGATTTACCAGACGGCACGATGCCACGTCAGTTGCTGTCCATGACAGAGCAAAACTGTGCTGATCAGTAACTGAAATAGATCCACTGAGCGTATTGTTGAGCTGGCCTTCGATAGAGAGATCAACGCTAGATGTAAGAGTGGGGGGAAATGCAACGGTTGCTGGATGTTGGAGCACATCAATTGGAACAGGATTCTGAACCTGGTGAACTGTAGTTGCGCTTGTATCCAGAGTTCCAGCAGTAACGGTTTCTGAAACCGCTGTATTGAACTCAAGATCAAGTGTTGGCATATATTTAATGGTGACGCTATCACTTACCGTCGTACCCGTTGTAGCAGAACATGAGATAGTATATTTTACTGATTGGGTGAGTGTAGAAACACTAGGACGAAAAACGGTAATAGTCTCTGCGAGTTGCTCTCCGGTAAACTGTGCGGGAGTATGAGTATACGTCCCCACCGTTGTGCCAGCTGTGACATTGGTAAGCGTACAGCTGGTAACCTCATTGACAAGCCAAAAAAGATCCACGCTCGCGTCAGAGGTTGTGAATGATGTTGCCGTATATATACCATTATCACTCTGAGCACCTAATTGAACATAGGGAGAGACCTGAGCACGAGATGTGTTTATTACCATATATCCCAGACTCAAAAAACCGATGACAAAAAGAAGGATAGAAAAACTTGAATGAATAATTTTTGTGAAACGCGACATAAGTAATGAAAAAGTAATGTAAGAATATGAATAATATCTTCATTTAGTTTACAAGAAAAAATCAAAGATGTATAGAGCCCTTGCTTAGACCTCATCTGAAAAGGCCCCTACTTCTTTTTGGCTGAGTTCAATGCGTTTTTCCTTTTCATAATCACGCACCACCTCTACGACAACAACAGCAAGAGGAATAGCGAGAATGAGCCCAACAAAACCAAAAAGTGCAACACTCACAATCACTGAGATCAGCACTACGAGCGGAGGAACACCAGTGACTCTATTGATAATGAGTGGCTGCAAGACATAGTTTTCTAACTGTTGCAAAAGTGCGTACCAAGCAAAAGTCAAAAGCATCATGTTCAACCCGCCTGAGGTATAGGCGATGAAAAGTGCAATCAACCCAGCGAGTACAATACCAAAAGGAATCATTCCCAGAGCCGCAGCAAGTACTGACAACATCAAAGCATATGGAACTCCAAAGATCCATAATCCGAGGTATGTCAGCGTCGCGAGGATAAGAGCCTGAAGGAGTTGTCCACGTAGCCATGCCCCAATCTTGTATTCGGTGCGGCGCCAAACCGAGATAACATATTCTTCATATTGAAGCGGTGTCACCGCTCGCAAAAATTGTTCGACGCCACGTTCCTCAATCGAAAGATAGAAAGAAATAACCATCACCAGCATAAAATTAACAAGCCCGCCAAAAGCTGTCTGAACCGTATTCAATACTTCACTTGATACCGTACCCAAAGAACCCTTTATCTGACTAAAAAACTCTATGGGATCAGCGCCCGCGCCAGCAGCACGCAACGTCTCAAACGTATCCTTAATATTTCCTGAACCATCTCCGGTATTTAAAAGTGTCGTCAAGTCGCCAATTTCTTTTCCAAATGTTGGGATAAAAAGATATAACAGAACCGCAACGCCAATAATAACTACAATATATACAAGCATGACAGCAATCACTCGCGGAAAATGTAACCGTCGAATAAGCCCTTTTGAGAGGCTCTCGACAAAAGCAGCAAGCACCACTGCCATTAAAATGACAAGCAAAATATTACCAATCTTCCAAAGAAAGAGCGCAAAAAGAACTACGGCAAGAAGCGTAAAGATGCTTTTGGGCGTAATAGTGATTGAAATGGGAGTATCATTATCCATAGGTACATGATAGCAGAAAAATACTCGAGTACTAGGCTCGAGCATTTTTTATTTTAATTTTTCATTCATCCACTCCACCAATTCACTGATTGCCACGCGCTCCTGGTCGGTTGTATCACGATTGCGTATACTCACGGCACCATCTTCAAAGGTATCAAAATCAATAACGACACAGTACGGTGTCCCAATTTCATCTTGACGGCGATAGCGTTTTCCAATATTTCCATTATCATCCCAAGCTACATTGCCAAATTCTTTTTTCAGAAGAGTAAAGATTTCTTGTGCTTTTCCTACGAGTTCTGGCTTGTTTTTCAAAAGTGGAGACACCGCAATTTTGTACGGAGCGACCGCAGGAGTAAGGGCAAGGTAGGTACGTGTTTCGCCATTAACCTCATCTTCACGATACGCCGAGAGCAAAACTGCAAGAATGGTACGATCAAGCCCCATCGATGGTTCGATTACATGTGGGACAAATGTTTCTCCGGTAGCATCATCGGTGTACTGGAGTTTTGTTTTACTATACTCAGCATGTTTTTTGAGATCGTAATCAGTGCGATATGCCAAACCATACAATTCTTTTTGTCCAAAAGGAAAATCAAATTCAAAATCAATAGTTCGGTCAGAGTAGTGTGCACGATCGGCTCCTTCGATTTCTACTTCATGAAGTTTGGTCGTATCTAAACCAATCATAGTACACCATTGATTCATCTGTTCTTTCCAGTAGTCAAAATGTTCTTGCCAATCCATTGGATTGATAAAATATTCAACTTCCATTTGTTCTAATTCACGCAAGCGGAAAATAAAATTACGTGGCGTAATTTCATTGCGATACGCTTTCCCAATCTGCGCAACACCAAATGGAAGTTTAGGATGCATACTGTCCATAATATTTTTATAGTTCACGAAAATCCCCTGTGCTGTTTCAGGGCGTAGATATGCGATAGATGATGACTCAGATGAAGAGCCAAGCTGGGTTTTCAGCATAAGGT
Organism: Candidatus Nomurabacteria bacterium; assembly: GCA_020632195.1. Lineage (GTDB taxonomy): Bacteria > Patescibacteriota > Minisyncoccia > Phycocordibacterales > UBA1006 > JACKGA01. The sequence goes on from JACKGA010000003.1 coordinate 64,985, forward strand.
TGAATTCTCGCACGGGGCCAAGAGCATTGCCTTCTGGAGAAAGAATATTGTTATCTACAAAAGCCTGCGTCATATCTTCTAAAGACATATTGGCTGGATCAATACCAGCTTCTTCGAGAATATGGTCAGCACGATATTCTTTGCCTGTTTTGAGGTCATCTACCAATGGATCAGAAAATCCCCCCACGTGACCCGAGGCGGTCAGTGGCTTTTCACCCATCACAATAGACGAATCGAGCAAATACATGTCTGTACGACTATGTACGAATTTTTCGAGCCATAGATTTTTTACATTATTCTTGAGTAACGATCCTAATGGCCCGTAGTCAAAAAATCCCGCCAAACCGCCATATAATTCTCCCGCTTGAAAAATAAATCCACGACGTTTACATAATGACACTATTGTTTCCATAAGATTTTCTTGCATATGTTCCCAAGTGTAGAACAAACCGAGAACGCGGGCAAGCAATGTATTGTTCTTGAGACAAGAGGCTCTCGATATGTGTTATCCCTGCGGAGGCGGGGCCCATTACTTGAATATTCACTAAAAACAACTTTAACCGCTATTTACGGGACTGGTATGGTCCCCAGTCTAAGCCTGGGATGGGCAAAGCTTTCTGCGCATCAATAAATTTTATACAAAAAATCCCCCATGGTCTATGAGGGCTTTTTAAAAGAGTTCCTATTCAGCTTTAGTCCGAGCAGATGATAATCCGTTTAGTATTAACGCTATGGCTAGTCCTGCTACACACGCAGTAATAAATACTGGTGTCATATATATATATGACACTACTGCCATAACTATGATCGAGGTAATGAAAAAAGTTATTTTTCCAAATTTTTCATTAACAGCAGCAGCAACAGCAACAACAGCAACAGCAACAACAGCAACAACAGGAACAGCAGCAACAGCAGCAGCAGGAACAGCAACAGGAACAGCAGCAGGAACAGCAGCAACAGCAGCAGAAGCAACAACAGCAGCAACAGCAGCAACAGCATCAATCTTCAGCATCAAATACCCAAAGAAGAAATAGTATGCAAATACTGTAATGATAAAAACCCAGGCAGGTTCCATTGGGAAAATTATTTTTATCACTGACTGAGCGATGTTCTTCTGTTCTTCGTGGGAATAGAAGAATTGTGTTACATCTTCTACTTTTTGGAATTGAAAACCACTAAATTGGTAGTCGATTTCTGATGAAGTGACTACGGTATCACCATAGAACGCATAATAGTTTTGTTCTAAGGTGAAGATGGAGTCTACTACTTCATCTGGAATAATCTTTAGATTATTCGCATCAGAAGCTGTCATGTAGATGTCTTTTGCATCTACTGGCGTGCTCATAATAGCTACTATTATGAGCACAAGAAATTTTAGTCTATTCATTATTTTTAATTTTTGTTTAGTACATTTTAATGTACTTTATCCCATGTGTCAAGCTTGCGAGAAAGCATCTGGCTACTCAACAAACCCATTATCTTCAATTGAATCACCTAGGAGTTTGGTGCTATGAGGTAATTTTATTGACTGTAAGAGCTGATTGGTAAAGCTGTCGGTTGCAGTCATAGTCACCTGGCGCGTCAAATCTAGGCGTTGCCCCACATCAGCTGATGATGGGGTTACAGATATCTGGAAATATACATCACGTGCAGGCGATCCGAATCCAGCTCCGTTAACCACAGAACCTATATCCCAGATGATTTCTCGTGTTTCAGTATTGTAGGTGATGCGCTCTGACTGCGGAGAAGTCTGCCCTGTCCAAGCAACATATGATGGCAAAACAGTACGTACCTGAGCATCTGTCAGTGCATTTGATGAATTATGAATATCCCAATGAATGGTATATGTTGTTGGTTGTCCAACAGAAAGAGGAACACTACCGACATTGGGGAGTGGACCTGATGCATGGAGCGTTTGCTGTTCAAGCACAGCATTACTATTGAGCACAATCGTACGAGAGGTAACATTCTGAGCTTCATAAATTGTCCCATCCTGTCCCGTTGCTCGGATGTGTACTACCAGCTGCATGGAAGGATTGACCGTATTTTCTATGTCGCTTCCCTTAATATCGAAAGAAAAAGTGAGTGTCCTCTGTGTCCCCTGAGTTAGGAGGCTCAGGTTTGGTTCAGAATCTTGGGTCCACGAGAGTTGTCCCGTATTGGAATCATAACGACCACGTTCGATACGAATAGTATCTGGGTCATATAACTGCCCATCAAGCTCAACAATCACACGTACATCGGATAGATTTGTTGGGAGGGTATTGGTAAGCCCAATACTTCCTCGGACCGTATCATTACTATCATAAGCGACAATACTGTCACTAGACTGATCGAGTCGCGTATCTAAAGCCAAGAATGAATCTTCCAGAGTGATACTGTGAGAGCGTGAGCTATAAACGGTGTCCAGAGCAAGCACATCTGAGATATCCCTTTTCCCTACTTTTGCACGAAACGTGGCACTTTGACCAATTTCACCTTGCATTTGTCCGGTGACGGTTATCTGACGAATATCCCCCACCGTCAGCGCACCAAGATCCCACGAGGTAGTCCCGTAGGTCGGGGGTATTGATGCTGACTTGAAGATAAAACCAGAAGGATACTCAAGAGTAAGCCCCGTGCTCTGCAGTGGATCTTCGACATTACTAATAATAGAAATATTTAGAGTAATGTCTTGACCCGCCACCAAACGCTCAGGAGCATCGATCAATACAACAGCTGGGGCTGATCGAATACCCACCAGCACATCTTCTGATTTTGTAAAAATAGCACTTGAGCCTGCAACGCGATATTCAAGCACTACGGTAATAGCTCGCTGATCTCCCTCTGCGCCAAAAAGGCGAATATCAAATTCTTCATCAATAGTTCCTCGCGCAGGGATAGTCCCAATAGGACGACGCAGGCGCTCAATATCACGACCCAACTCGCTATCTGATGACAATGGATATTCCACCACCATATCGACAAGCTCAAGAGCGGCAGCGTTGGCATTGGTAATATCGACACGAAAACCAAGATCCTCTCCACCATCGACAAATTGCTTACTGCTGATAGCTATCGTAATATTTTCATTTGAAAGGGTGCTTCTTCCTCGAATCGTTGAAAACCATAAAAATCCAGCAGCGATAATACAAAAAGCTAGCGCCACGACAAAGATTGACTGGAAAAATGATGCTTTCTTTTTCTCTGTATTTTTTGGACCTTCTTCATCTGTATCATCCCAGACATGTTCTACTTTCACATCATGAACACGCAGACGATGTCGTTCATCGGGGGACGAGGTTGCCTTGCGTGCATGCAAACGATCATCGACGCGGTCAATAGGGTGATTGAATTTCTTTTCTTCTTCCATAAGCATAGTATAGCAGATAGAAGAATGTAATTGATAGTGAATCTTTTAGAGCAGCATTATCCACTTAGCTTAAGAGAGCTGCGCAACCTGATATGCCTGGGCAATAGCAGCATGAGCCTTGCTTAAATCTTGCGCCAACCCATACGGCTCATATTCTATATATCCTAGGTCTGAAAGAATGCTCAAGCGGGTCACGAGCACCTGATGTGCAAAATTATTATGTGAAGTAAAGAGGAGCGTATAGAGGGCGCCATATATTTCTGGACATGGGTCTTCCCCAACAATAAAGTAATCGAGATCTCGGCATAGTGGCGCTACGTGCTTTATGTCATCAGAACCAAGAGAAGTATTTTCTATAGCATGCACACCGATCAGTCGCCACGTATCACGTGCGCGGATATATTCAAAAAGCCCATGTGTCAAAAATTGCGTACCGTATCGCAATCGTGATTCTATACCACGCGCATTCTGGACACGTACTTTGATCACGCCATGATCCTGCGTCAGAAGTGTGACGATACGGTCAGAGGCACCATAGGGCGTATGAGAAATAACAATTCCTTGTGAACGATGGGTGATATAGGACATGGGGTGTAGTGTACTTTAAATACGTAGAAATAAAAAATAAAAATAGGTCAAAATACTGTATATAAAAAGCCCGACACCTAAAACTAGGGAAAATCGTCGGGCTTCTATAAATTACTACATACTCTTCAGTTCTAATCAATCTAATCTTCTTGACTCTTCAACCGTTGGGCATCTTTCGTTAAAAAGCTCCCATAGGTTTTTGATTGTTCCTAATCCTGACTTTATTCCGCTGTATAGCCAAACAAAAGGCGTAGACAACCAAATAAATGGAGTAGCTAGCCAAGAAAAGAATTTTTTGATTTTTTCAAACTTGTGATCAACATCTCTTTGCTCTTGCATTTGTTGATAATATTTCTCTTCATAGATTTTATAGATTTCATCTATCTGCTTTTTATCCACAAGCAACATTGAAACCGCTTCGATGCGAGCCCTGTCGCTGCTGAAGTAATTAGAATACTTTACTTTTTTCAATAGCTCTTCAAGAGAATCCCATGAATCTGGTGAAGCATTGCTAAGTAAAAAGACCATCAGTTTTTCTGAATTCCAGCTATCAGTTGATATGAGCTTTTTGGTAAAATCTACACATTTGAATATGAACTTTTGAGCACTAGATTCTTCCATTCCTTGTATATTTTGATTTTTAACTAAAGACATATACAAGCTTCTGTCGTTTATACCTATGTCGCCAAGTGAATATGTACTTTTTGCATCTGAAAGCACTCCTTGATATTTTTCCAGTCCGTCAATTGTGCCAAGGTGAATCTCGTCACTATATTCCAAGACTTTCTTTACCAGGTAGACAAATACCAAAAAGCTAACAACCGTTACAACAATACCAAAAAAGCTTATGGAGCTCATTTTTAAAATAACAATTCTATACGTCATTAAAACGAACCCAAGCACACCTATGGTTGATAACATGGGCGTCAGCACTTTTACATACTTCGATGTGCTTGCAAAAAACCTCTCTGAGATAAATGGCAAAAAGTACAATAGTGAGTAGCAACTGAATGAAGCAAAGAAGGCTATAAATCCCCAAAATATAAGAGGTTCTTCTCCTATAAAATGGACTATCGATAACCACAATCCAGACAAAGCCCCTAGTACTATTGGAACAATCCATATGCTAGCTTGAGTAAGCAAAGGAGCTATACCAATTAACCCGACAGCTTTCTTCCATAAAGGTAATCCCTTGATTTCAGACCAGAAGCTTTGATAATTGTATTGACCATATACTCCATGGCTCAATATAAAAACAAAGCCCGTAACAAACATAATCCCTGACCAAATAGGTAAACTTTTGATTGAGAAAACTAGTATTACAAGAATAGATGCCACAAGTGTTGGTATTGCAATATGCCACATAGCTCGGCCATGCTCTCTGAACTTTTCAATAATAATTTCGTCTATTGAGTTGAAAATATTATCTACAGCTTGAGTGTTTACCAATTTCCCTATACCTATAAGTAGCATCCTCACTGTAGCAAGTCCTATCCATAATGGAGTGATTAAACCTGAAACACCAGCGGCAAAAAGAGCTATTGAGGCTCCCGTTTTTATGTAGGTAGCTACCGACATAGCAAACACCAAGGGAGAAATAATCCAGAATAATACATGCATTATTAAGGTTGCCCAAAAGCCAGGACAGATATGAGAACTTAAGCTAACGGTTTTATCTGGACGAAATGCAAAATTAGATCTTACGTTTTTGTACATCCACCAATACTTTCCGTCTTCCTGGTTTACCACAAAATCATTTACATGCTCTTTGATCGAAAAAAATCGACTTGGGCTTGTATTTTCTATTTGTGTGTCGTCATGGATTCCTTTTGGAAATTTTCCAAAACCGAAATCTAGACCCAATAGGCTAAATGCCCAGGCACCTTTCCCATAATAACGCTGGCGACTACCAAAACTTTCTTCGCTTCTTAGCTTTTCAAAAGTAACGGCACCAGTGTACACTTTCATTCTATCTCTGAAACTTTTCTGATATACACGGGGCACTTCGCCTGCCTGCACATCTTGGAAGTTGTCTTCAATAGCTTGAACTTGCTGAGCTGTGATTCTTCTCAAAAAAGATTCATAGGATAAAAAATCAATATTCTCTCTCCATAAAATCTTTCTCCATGTTAAATCACTTAGTGATTCAATTTTAGCAATAAGTGCAACATACTCATTTGAATCATTTACAAATCCTTGCACAAACTGCACTCGTAAAGCTGGTTGGTACGAGAAGTGATAATCTTCTCTTAGGAATTTCCAAAATACTAATGCTCTGGTCATTTTCATATTTTTTCCTAGACCATCTTTAATTTGAGGTAACTTTTTACTTTTGAATTCCTCTCTTAGGTGGTTAAAATACTCAGGAAGATCTTTAAATTCACTATCACCTCCTAATTTCACAGCACCAGTTTTCAGGGCAATCTTGCCGTTGCGATAGTGTCGCTTAATTTGAGCAATAACATCACCCCCTGAGTAATTCATTTGCAACTCCTTACAAGTTGACTTGATATTTTGAATCTGAAAATTTTTCAAACTCAAAAGTAACTGTTCTTTGTCACGTGTTTCCATCTTTAATAATTTTTGATTAGATTTAAGAATATGTAGATATAAAAGTACTACATTTATTTCATTGAAATTATAATAGATACTGGATATTAAGTCAATATACTGCAATATTCTAGCTAGTGCTCGTGCCGATTTTCAATATTCTATTTCTTTTGTAATATAGATGGAATAATCATCAAAATGACCGCAGCCTATCTTGGGCAACTTCTACAAATAAAACCCCGCACAATGTAGGGTTATATTATTTTCATGAGATTGGGTATGTTTTTACTATTTTTTAGAATAAATTAACCATCTAGCGTATCTTCTCTCGAACAATCCCACAAAAAGCCAAAGATACTCTTTTGCATATCTGCTACCTCTTGAGAATCAATAATAAAAGCATGTGGATTTTTCTTATCAAGATGAAAGAAAATAACCTTTGAGCCAATAATGGTCATATCCCCAGGAAAAGAGTACTCTTGGGGAATTCTTTTTATACTCATACGTGGATTTTTGAGCGTATGAGGATGAACCACGCTCTCTTCTGGAACAAGCATCTGTATATCAACAGGGTACACAGCCTCCTTCAATGCCCAAGCTGGGAAGAATCTAGGAAGCGCCTCTTCGAGTTTTGAAAGATTTGAAATAGCATAAACATTTCTCAACCCACCTCTATACATATCAAGCATGTCGGTAAAGATTGCTTTTATATTTGATAGACCATAAATAGCCTGAATCGAGCTTTCCGATTTTGCAGCATTTACAATCTGACGCAATGAAGGCAGTGTCTTTTCTATAATTTCTTCTTTTTCTCTTAGGTCAGTAATCAATTTATTGAGACTCACGGTTGTGTAGTTTAAAATCTTATTTTTACGAAATGATTCTACAAACCCCTTTTCACGTAACTTTTCTATGACTGATTGCACAGTGCTCCGAGGAAGATTTGCCCGCTTTGCAATATCGGTAACGGTCCCCTCCAAAATCTCAAGCAGGCTGAGAAAAATAACTGATTCATTATCAGTAAAACCATAGAAACGAAGTGACTGGAGCAGTTCTTTTTTATTCATTTTTTAATTTTAACGAAAGTTTAGTTAAAAAACAATGGTTAAAAAGCTCTTATTTTTTGTATAAATAAAGCTTGATACTCTTTTTTAATTAAAAAAATATTATTTATTTGACATAATATCATATAATACGCAATGTATGAATTCTAAGAAATCATCAGCGAAGTCACAAAAGAGAAATTGGGTAGAGCCCTGGATAGAGCTTGATCACATTGGAAATGTGGGGATCGATTATATTATCAATCCCGTGCTCTATAAAGAACTGCTTGATTCTTTTACATCATCAAAAGATCCTCATATACTTTATGATTTTGGATGTGGCACAGGGTCTCTTGGTCGAGATCTTTATATCAGAGATCCTTCTCATGTGCCTGGATTAAAAGATCTTCCTTATCAAGATATATTGAAACAAAGATCTATCTTAGAAAAATATATTGGATATGAGGAAGAATTAGAATTTGTACAATCAGGAAATCAAGTATTCAAAAAATATTTTGTATTTCCTAAAATGAAAATTATTAGAAAAAATCTAAAAGATACATTATCACATAATCAAATCAATCTATCTAAAAAGAAAAAGAAAGTTTGTGTTTCAAGAAACTTTCTTATGCACATCAACAACAAACAAATGAACCAACATCTGAATGATGTCAGTTCACTGCTCTCAACTTCAGAAACGTATATTGTTGCGTTCTTAAACCCAGAATATGAACAACTCAAACACAATGGTACTCTCAAAGAAAATCATTGGTATTCATATCAACATGGGACGCAAGGTGAGTATGGAGCTTTTCGACAATATTTTCGGAGCATTACAACTTATGAAAATCTCTTTAGTAAAAGATTTAGTATTCATAAAAAGATTCCCTGTTATCCACAAGATACTACATTTAAAAAAAGTCACCAGAGATATTATATACCTCATGTGCCCATGGCCTATGTATATATACTCAAAAAGAAATAAATTATACATCTTAAAATATCAAAACTATGAAACACATCAAAGAAATCAACACTATTAAAAAAATATCTGGTACTCAAAAATTTGTATCATTTTTTGGAAAATCTACCGTTCCGACTGAATCTGAGTCATATCAATTTACTGAAGCTGCAACTCGCTTTGTCCTCTCGAAAGAGTATGGCGTTATACATGGTGGCTATGCTGGTGGATGTATGCAAGCAGTAGCCGATAGTGCGTACACCTATCTACAAGAGCACCAGCTTCCTCAAGAAAGAAATATTGCGATCCCACAACGTGAGCATGATGAAGTGGGGTGGGACCGCGTAGCTAATGCAACATTTACATCAGCTGCGCGCAATATATTTGAACGCCTAGAACTCGTAACAGGACAATCTCAGTATGTGTGTATCTGTCCACGAGGAGGAGATGGGACTCTTCTAGAAATAGGAGTTTTGTATCATACCAACTCACTTGCTCCGTATACTGGAGATGCCATTGTTCCTATGATATTTCTACAGACTCCCGATGGGACTGACTGGAAAAAAATCATGCAAAATCTGACCAAGGATCTTGATAGCTCATATCAATCTGTCGAGGAAATTCCATGGATGCACTTTGTATCTTCAATAGAAGAACTGAGTGAAATTATCAAATAGCCAAAGACCCCGCACGATTGCGGGGTTTTATCTTTTATCTTTAGCTATTCCCCAAACCTCAACTCACCTTCTGCCATCTTTACTTCTACAGCATCATCGAGCGACTCTATGAAAGAATACTTCACTACATTTGCTGTTGATTTGATGTCAGCATAGAAGTCTTCCCAAAGTGCTTTCCCGTATGCATCAGCAACAACTTTGAGCGTGAGTTCGTCATCTGGCTCTAACCCCGTATCTTTACGATATTGCTGAATCGTACGGATAAGCTCGCGGGCATCTCCCTCACGAGCAAGTTCTGGAGTAATTTCAGTGTCGAGCTCCAACTCGCCATCGAGAGAAGAATCCTCGACAATTTCTTTTACATTTACCTCATCTTGAATAATTGATGAATATTCTTCTTTCCATTTTTCACTTTTCACTTTCAACTTTCCAAGTGGCTGACGAACTTTAATCCCAGCCTGGGCGCGTAATTCCAAAGCTGCAGATACGAGGTCGCGTACACGCTGCATCATGGCCAATGCAACATCATCGGTCGCTGTGCTGGTAGCTGGATACTCTCCCAAATGGACCGAGAGTGGATCAGTATCGGTGCGGAGCTCCTGCCAGAACTCCTCTGCTATGAAGGGAGTAGTCGGTGCCATGAGTAGCGCAAGTGTTTTGAGCACCTGATGTGTCGTGCGTTCGACTGCTTCGCGTTCTTCCTGATTGTCTGACTTGAAACGGTCACGCGAACGACGGATGTACCAAGTCGAAAAATCATCAACAAAATCAAATAATGGACGCACATGTCGATCGTATTCATAGTGCTCGATGGCTTCAGTCATTTCTATAATAATTTGGTTCAACCGATGAAGAATCCATACATCAAGTACGTTGTCTGATTTCTTATCACTTTCCGCTTTCCACTTTCCACTTGCATATGTTTGATACAAGCTCAGAATATTGCGCAAACGCCCCATCACTTTGCGCGACATGTCGGCCATATCTTTTTCGACAAAGTTTAATGAATCAGCATGTACCGCTGGGGATGCCAGCAAATACAGCCGCAAGGCATCAGCTCCGTGAGTATTGAGCACAGCATCAACATCTGGGTAATTACGCAGACGTTTAGACATTTTTTTTCCATCTTCCGCTAAAATCATACCATTGACGATCGAATTCTTGAAAGGAATTTTGCCAAATAATGCAACCCCTAAAACACTCAATACATAAAACCATCCACGCGTCTGATCTAAACCTTCGGCAATAAAATCTGCAGGAAAACGAACATTTTCAAAAAGATCTTTATTTTCGAATGGATAGTGAATTGATGCATAGGGCATTGATCCTGACTCATACCACACATCAAAGACCTCGCCGATGAGTTCAAGTGGCGTCCCATCCGTATCGACGAGTTCGAGGTTGTCGATATATGGACGGTGCACGTCGAACTGATAGTCAGCTGTGTGAGGAAAGGGGGTAAGCCCAAATGTTTTGCATTCGGCATTGCTGGTGCTCATCTCTTCCATACGATTCCATGCTTCGGTCGGTGAATACTGGCGATCAAGCACACTCAGCGCTTCGCCAATCGCTCCATGTCCAACCAAAAGAATTGTTGTACCTTCATACTTCTCTTCCAGTTCATCAATCAACCGACCGACGCGTACCACCACGTCCCAATGACTCTCCCCTCCTGGGAAAGGCTTGTGAAAGAAGAGCTCTTTCCTGCGAATCTGAAGGAAATCCTCAAAAGACCTGCCTTCAAACTCGCCAAAATCTAATTCGCGTAATCGATCATCAGCAAAAAATTCTCCGTGGAAATTTAATCCATCTCGAATAATCTTGGCAGTTTCATGTGTTCGCATCAGTGGCGAATAGATAATAATATCTGGATGATGCGCCTCAACATGGACTACAGCATCACGCGCTTGTTGCTGTCCTTTTTCGGTCAGGTGGTTTTCTTTAGCAATATCACTATTCATATACCCATTGGCATTACTCTCTGATTCTCCGTGTCGGATAAAGCAGTATTTATTTTTTCGCGGCTTGATATACTTCTGCAAATCATCAAAAGAGCCCATCACCACTGGTTCATCTGTTTTGGTATTTTTCCATACTGGCAAGACCGCTCCCCAGTACCGACTGCGCGAGAGCGCCCAGTCACGTGCACCTTCGAGCCATTTTCCAAAACGCCCATCCTTGATATGTCCTGGCACCCAATGTACATGGGTATTTTTTTCAAGCATTTGGTCTTTTATTTGTGACACATCCAAAAACCATGAACTTGTCGCATAGTTCAACAGCGGCGTGTCACACCGCCAACAGTGTGGGTAGCTATGAGTATATTTTTTCTTACTAAAAAGGGTGCCGTGGTGTGCAAGATATTTGATAATTTCAATATCAGCACTCTGGTGATCATCCTTTGCTTTGACGAGATGACCTGCAAAATCAGTAACTCCGCCAACAAAACGCCCACCCTTGGAAACATGCTGGATAAATGGCAGATCGTATTCTTTGCCAAGATTGAGATCGTCTTCGCCAAAGGCCGGCGCGATATGAACAATCCCCGTTCCGTCTTCAGTAGTAACAAAATCTGCTGTATAGATCTTCCAGCTATTTTGATGGTTTTCGAGCGTGGTGTCTTTACTGTAATAATCAAAAACTGGTTTGTATGATATACCAACAAGATCGGAACCCTTCATGCTACTACCGAACGTGTATTCTTTCCCTTCAAAAACTTTTTCAACCAATTCCTTTGCTACCATATAGGTTTCATTTTCGAAAGTAACTTCTACATATTCGATATCTGCCCCTACCGCTAGTGCAACATTGCCAGGAAGTGTCCATGGGGTTGTCGTCCACGCTAAAGCAAAACGCCCGTCTTCAAGCTTGAACTTGGCTGTTACTGATAGATCCGTAATATCTGCATAACCCTGATTCACTTCAAAATTCGCCAAAGTTGTTTCACAGCGCGGGCACAGATGCATCGACTTGAAACCTTCATAGACCAGCCCCTTCTCGAACAATTGTTTGAATGACCACCACACTGATTCGGTGTATGAGCTATCCATTGATTTGTAGGGATTATCCATATCCACCCACCGTCCCAAGCGTGGCACTGTTTTTTTCCATTCCTTTTCATAACGGAAAACGCTCGCGCGGGCCGCTTCATTGAAATTATCAATACCGTGTTGTTCAATATCCATTTTGTTGGCAAGCCCAAGTTCTTTTTCGATCAAGTTCTCGATTGGTAGACCGTGACAATCCCACCCCCATTTGCGCGATACACGATATCCTTGCATTGTTTTATAGCGAGGAATCGCATCTTTCAGTGTTCCACCCACCAGGTGCCCATAGTGTGGCAATCCCGTAGCAAATGGCGGGCCGTCATAAAAGACAAATTCGCCTTTAGGCGCTGGCTTGTCGACGCTCCGTTGAAAAATATTATGTTCATTCCAAAAATTAAGAATTGATTCTTCTTGCTGGGCGATGGGTGATTTTTTGATTTCTTGTGATTCATTTGTGGGGTTATTTTTTGACATAAGAAATGTAACTAATGACTTAATAAAGAAAAACTCGTCCACGGAGTATAATCATGCTGATTACAATCCAAGGACGAGTTTCGTATGCAACGTACCCGCGGTACCACCTTGTTTCCCTTCTTTATTTTCTCGGCAAAGAAAAGGCAACTTATTTTCAGCTATAACAGGCTGGCCCTGCTGGGGTCTACTAAGCATATGCTGTTCTTCCCAGAGCTCGGGAGTGATGACTCCGTCATTGCTTATAATGATAATAATATAGGATTAGGCAACGATTGCAAGGAAAACAAAAACGCCGCCACGAGGGCGACGCTTTTGAGGACGTTTGTTGTAGTAAGAAAAATTACTTTAGATCTCCTCACTCACACAAGTATAATAGCATACTCGTTTTTAAAAGTCAAGCATTTTTCTCAACATCTTTAAATGCGTATTGAGCGATTAATGATGCCGCTTTTAATATGAAAAGGTTGCGATTGATAGAGGCGTTCATACGTCTCATCATCTTTCTTCTCTTCAACCGTCATATAGTACTGGCCATCAGGAACTAGCGCATAATACCGCCCCTTATCATCAGTCACGGCGTGTGCTACACGATGTCCCAGAGCTGCATTAAAAATTTTGACAACACCATGAACAAGCGGATTATCTGTCTGCTCGATCACCCCAAATGCGCGCGGGTGAAACCCGATCATGCGTAAGATCTGCATACCTAAGTAGAGGCAAGTAAAAGTAATGTTGATTTTCGTAGGAGACATAATAGTCATAATCAGTGTGAAAACTAGCCCAGCATAGAAAACAATATGAGAAAGTGTGGCTACGGTCTTAGAGACCCCACCAATACGCATGCGTTGTTTTTCTTCTTGATTCCAATCAGTCCCTTTCGCATCCATGGGGATATTTTTAGTAATAACTCCGTCACGAGCAAGAGACAACAGCTCTCCATGATACACCTCATCGTAGAGCACGTCGGCTTGAGCGAGTTGCATATACTTTGAAGGGAAAAGATAGTTGGTTTTCCCCGCATTCAGACGATACTTTCCTGGTTGTTCAATCAAAAATCCAAAACGGCCTTGAATATCAGTGATCGATGTTGCTACCTCGTTTCCATCTTCATCAAGAAGTTGGACATATACCGGATCAAGAGGTTGCTTTGTTTTACTATCATAAACGACACCCCATGGCTGCGAACGCCGACGGATACCAAAAAAAATCAAAAGAAGATTCCAAATACGCAAAGGCAAAAAGATGAGTTGTGATAAACTAAAACTATTACCAAAAAGTGACCCGATACTTGTCGCAACTGACCCGACGAGCGAAACTCCCGCAACGGTATCGAGGGTTGCCTGTCCCGCATCAGACTGTGACCAGTCTTTAAAAGAATTTGTAACCGGCTCAATAATTGGTTCTGGAGTGGGTTCGATGACCGGCTCTGGTTCTGGTACTGGCTCAGGTGTAGGCTCTGGAGTGGGTTCGATGACCGGCTCTGGTTCTGGTACTGGCTCAGGTGTAGGCTCTGGAGTGGGTTCGATGACCGGCTCTGGTTCTGGCGGCAGAGGAGCTTGATACGATACTATGCGATTCGTCGTATAGTATACCGATCCAGCGTTATCAACATACCGGATGAAGAGAGGGTAGGTGCCTGATGGACACAGAGTTGCTCCACGACAAATATCCCAATACACCGTCGAAGATGCGGGTAGGCGCACAGCCCCAGAAAAATCAGAGGACGATGCAATATCAACATAGGTTACAAAACTTGGCGCAGTAATATTTATTTCTATTAGACGATCATTTGCCGCTTGGACACGAAAAGAGAAGAAAACTATAGACAAAAAAATACCGATAACAACAATAAAACGTATACGCGAGAAATATTTCGATAAATACATATATACCCTATTATAATATACTTCGAAAGAAGATGCTAAGAGTTTACACGGATTAGAAGAAAATTCCCCAGAACGCTTGAAAGATAAAATAAATTCCATTACTTATCGCTGGCCATATAAAGAGAAGTACCAACATGAAAAGCAGAATAGACCAGCGACGTAGGTGTTGTTTGAAAGCTTCCCAACGCACAGGGAGCAAGGCGAAAAGGATATGATGCCCATCAAGTGGAGGTACGGGGATCAAGTTGAACAATGCCAAAGCAATATTGAGCAATGCTGTCATAGAAAAAATCTGGAGGGCTATGGTCGGATCCGGGAGGATCGCTACAAAGATCTTACCAAGTCCTACCATAAGGAGTGCCAAGGCAATATTGGAGAGAGGCCCCGCGACGGCTACGAGGGCTTCGCCCCAGCGGCGCATTTTTTTGAAGTTATAGGGATTGAAAGGGACTGGCTTTGCCCAGCCAATGAGAAATGGTGAGTGCGCAAGGATAAGAAAAGCTGGCACAATGATAGAGCCAAACCAATCTAGGTGCTTGATAGGGTTCAGTGTCAGGCGTCCTTGTAATTTTGCTGTCGGATCACCAAGCCAATACGCGGTATAGCCATGAGCCAGCTCATGAATAACTACAGAAAGAAGTAATATAAGAATGTAAATGATGGTAAAGCCGAAAGTCATACTTGCAAATTATAGCTTCTATGATAGCATGTCACCCGTCTTTAGGAAATAGATACATAACACTATTTCCAAGAAATTTGTATGTCAAAAGTTTGTGCAATCACTGGAAAAACTTCTCAAATGGGTGGACGCTACTCTAACCGTGTTCGTGCTACCCAATTTAACCCTTGTGGCAAAAAGCGTCGTTATGCAAATTTGCAACGTAAAAGTTACTACATTCCTGAATTGGATAAAAAAGTCACGATTTATGTATCGACACGAGGAATGAAAACAATCAATAAAAAAGGAACCTACCGTGCGCTGAAAGATGCCGGAGTCATTGCGTAAAAATTCCCCTCATGGGGATTTTTTGATATAGTGGAGAAAGGTTATGAAGACTGCCCACCTGGTATACATGGTTTGCGCCTTGTGTATAGGGGTCGCTGTGGCGACGCTTTTTTCTGTAGTGCATACTATTCCAGCACTTCTCTTTGTAGGTATAGGCGTCATAGTGTTTTTGATATACATATTTTTATATATTATAGCTCGACGAAATTTCTTGGTTCTTATTCTTGTATTCTTTATATGCTTTGGTATTGCTATTACCAATTATGCTTTTTCTAAAAAATCTACCATTGAAACACACTTGTCTGCATTTCTGTATCAGGAAAGCACGGTTACGGGTGTAATCGTCGCCGAGCCAGATATACGAGAGAATAAACAATTTCTGGTCGTAAAAACACAAACAATAAACGAAGTCGATCTTGAAACAAAAATCCGTGTAACGACCTATCGCCATAGTGAATTTGAATATCATGATCATATTGTTCTAGAAGGCACCCTCAAAAAACCAGATGCTTTTGAAACTGAATCGGGACGAACCTTCCACTATGATAATTACCTCCTCAATCAAGGCATGACTGCTACTATGTTTCAGCCACGTATTGTCCAGCATGAAACAGGAAAACGAAATATCATTCGTGGACTTTTACGTGTAAAAAGTTGGTTTTTGCACAGGATTGAAAAAGTATTACCCTTCCCTCAGTCTGGACTACTCGAAGGATTGCTCTTAGGGGTACGAGCAATCCCCGATGCACTCTATGATGATTTCCGCCGAACGGGGATTGTACATATCGTTGTTTTGTCGGGATACAATGTGATGCTGGTGGCCAATTTTATCGTCGGACTTCTGAAGCGCCATGCGAAATGGATACAATTTGTAGGTGTTATTGGAAGTCTTCTTATTTTTATGATTATCACCGGTATGCAGACAACCGTGATTCGGGCTACGATTATGGGTGGTATTGCAGCGATCGGGCGTATCATGGGGGCGGAATATTCTATTACTAAATCGCTTGCGATTGCAGCAGCCCTCATGATACTGATCAATCCATTTACCTTGATCTATGATATCTCTTTTCAATTATCTTTTTTGGCAACGATTGGACTCGTCTATCTCGGACCGCTTATCGAGCCTATCTTCCGTTGGCTCCCTGAGCAATTTGAAATCAAGGAAAATATGATTGCCACATGGAGTACCTCATTTTTTGTTATGCCACTGATTGCCTACGCAGTCGGCGACTTGTCGATTGTTTCGCCCCTCACGAATCTTGTTGTTTTACCCCTTGTTGCACCAGCTATGGCGCTAGGATTTATCACTGCATTGGCAAGCCTGCTTGGACCCGTCGCTTGGATCCCCGCTATTCCCACATATCTTTGTTTATGGATAATAATTCATGCAGCGATATTTTTAGGATCATTTTCATGGGCGTCGATTGTCTTGCCGATAATCCCAGTGTGGGGTTTGGTTGGTATATACGGGATACTTTTTGGAATCATTATATGGCAGCGTCGAAAAGTTAACGCTTCATAACCAAACCTTCTGACTTCCACGTAAACACAATCCGCCCGTGGTCACAGGTACACACAGAATCAATACCAAAAAAATCTAAAAGACTCATGACGCCTTCATGCGGATGCCCATATTTATTGTCTGCTCCCGCTGAAATGATAGCGAGCGAGGGTTGTGTCGCTGCAAGAAAAAGACCACTGGTGGAGGTTTTTGATCCATGGTGCCCAAGCTTGAGGATATCAATACCAAGGAGCTCTGGTGCCTGTCGAATCAATTCCTGTTCTACAGCAATACCTGCATCTCCAGTAAAAAGAAATGACATATCACGATAATCCAAACGCACAATAATTGATTCTTCATTTTTATCATCATGAGTACCAAAGTGTGGCACTGAAATAAAAGTAAGACGTGCATCATTTGAGAGTTCGAGCACATAACCATCGCGCGGTACGATATGCTGGATTTCATATGTAGTAACTAATTCTTGGTATGATGAAAATTCTGCATCGTGATAAAAGTTATTATCAACAATCGAATCAATCGAGTAGTGCCTGGCAACATCAGCAATCGCACCAAAATGATCGGCATCGGGATGAGTAATGATAACCAAATCAAGCGACCGATCCCACGGACGCATGACACTCCCAAGCTCGGAGGTAATCACGCTGGTAGCGCCAGTATCGATAAGGATTTGATATTTTTCTGGAGTTTGGATAAAGATAGCATCACCCTGGCCGACATCCAAAAAAGCAACCTTGAATCGTACTGGTAACTGATCATACAAAAAGAATCCAACGACCAGCATTAGGCATATGCTTATACAGCTTGTAACGATAAAGATGTTTTTCATGGCGCAAAAAACGGATTAATTGTTTCTCGGTTATTCCTGTAACCAAGATTGGTAGGCATCTTTTATAATTTTCACTACCGTCGCAAGATCATTGTTGCCTGTATCAACAACGATATTGCAGTCGGTGGTATCAAGATGGTCTTCAATTCCATAAAGTTCCTTATATCGCTTACGATTACTCTCGACACGTGCACGATTTGCTACAATCATCTCTGCTACGGTTGTAATATGTGATTCACTCTGACGATCGGGATTTTGAACTGCATCTTTGAGCATGCGTTCAGCCGCAACATGCTCATCAATTTCCAAAAAAACATTAAAAGCTCGCGGAGCAAAAACATGCCCTAGACGCGAATCAATAACGTAATGTTCTTGGGTATTGAGAAATTTTTTTTGGCGTTCATCAAGAACCAAATCGATTGACGGGTCTTTCTCTGCAAGACCGTGAAAGTCTTTAAAATTCATTCCACGGGCGTTGGCCTCGTCGCGAAAAAACTTTCCACCAGAAAATCGTTTATATCCGAGTTCTTGAGCAAGAAGATCGCCCGTGCTCGATTTTCCTGCCCCGAGGCGTCCAGCCAAAGTGATACCCTCAATCTTCTTTCCGTGGTCGTGTGTCATGGAAGTATTAAAGCACAAACGTCTGTACCCGTCATCCCCAAAAATTAAAATATTGGCATGTGACAATATCTATGATCCTTCCGCTAGAACCTATACCATGCAGACGTGCATAGGAATAATGGGATCTTTTCTTTACACCATACTTTCCACGAAGCTTATAAACTGATAAGCTATGCTCATATGTATACACCTAAAACTTTTGCTATCCCACAACTCAATGGCATATCACAAAAAAATATTGACGAGCATATGAAGCTCTATCATGGCTATGTAGCCAACACCAATAAGATTCTCGAAACCGTGGCGCAAGGTAATCTTGACCCCTACGCCGAAGCAGAAATGCATCGTCGCCTTGCTTTTGAATTTAATGGAATGAAAAATCATGAATATTACTTTGCACAACTCGAAGAGGGGGCTTCACCATTGTCACACCATTCGCCTCTTATGCAAAAAATAATTGAACAGTGGGGATCATATGAATCATGGTTTGAAGAGTTCAAACAACTTGCCAAGACACGTGGTATCGGCTGGGCAATTCTCGGCTATGATCATGATGAAGATCGCTTGCTCAACTATTGGGTAGATGAACAACACCTAGGGCACCTAAATTCTATTCAATTCATTGTTGGTATTGATATGTGGGAACACGCCTTCGTTGCTGATTATCAACCAAGTGGTAAAGCACAGTATATTGATGATTATATGAGTCAAATTAATTGGAGTATTATTGAAAAACGTCTCATCTAAAAAATACCAAAAACACAAAACACCCGCGCCTTCTCTAGAATTGCTAACGGCAGGCGCGGGTGTTTTTCTATTTCTATCTCTGGGCTAACAGCTGTCGTGACTGTGTTTGAAACTGTGTGTTAACTTCTTCTGCTTCCCTATACATTCCATCTAGTGCGATGAGAGTTTTCTGTTGTTCAGGAGAAAGGATTTTTGACATTTGCTTTTCGAGCTTTTCTTTTTGCTTATCTCCTTTTTTAAGAAGGTCTTCATGCTCTCCAAGTTTGGGATTCAAAATGTGTGCATTTGCAATACCTGCAGAAGCCTGCACTTCTTTTCGAGCTTGATACATGTCATCAAGTAACTGGAAATATTCTTTCTGAAGTCCGGTAAATTCAGTTCGGCTTTCTTTTGATGTATGAGTGGACCAAAAACTTTCAATAAGCAATGCCGATCCTTGTTGAGCGCTCGACAAAACTACAGAAAGCATATCCATATATTCCTGAGCCCTCTGTGGATTGTGTTTAGCCATATTCATATAATATGCAATAGGTTCCTGCAAAAGGTTTTCATAGTCGATAAAACGCCCATTTTCTTGCGCTTGGCGCTCCACTTCTTTAAAGATATCTTGCAATGCTGATGTTGGATTATCTTCCTCAAGCGCAAGTCTTACCAGACCAGACATTGATTCCTCATATGTCTTTCCCTGAATAAAGAGCTCTGATTCAATAAGTTCACCCAAAGAAAAGTCTTGTGCTTCTTTTCCCATCAATCCTTCTTGCGCAGCCGTGTGTTTGGTTTCTGAAGCGGTAGTTGATGCACTTTCATGTGTATTTCCTGCCATACTTGCAAGCATGGATGCCGTTGCGCCAAGAGTCAAAAAAGCTTTGCGTGCAAAACGTGCAGATGAAAAACCTTGAGTTTCTTGTTGCTCTGGTGAAGTCTCTTGTTGATTTGTACGAGGTGTTTCAAACATATTCATATAGATATATTATACCATAAAATTATTAATCTTTCAATCTTTCTCCTATGGGAATACGCGGCTCTCGATTCTTTCTTACGCCACCAGGTGACTGTTTGCGAATCGAGCGTGTATACCAACGTTCGATTCGTGGAATCTGCAGAGCAACGGCGGCGGCAAGGAGTGTCATCAAAAGAGCATACGCAAAAAGAATCCAAAGTGATTCATTTTTGCTAAAAATAAGGTCTATAAGCTCGCGGAGAAAACGATCCCACGCAAATGCCGCGATAAGACCAATGGCGGCAATGGCAATCGTCCACAGACGTTCAATAAATTCGTGAGGAAGTTTTTGCAATTCAGGATCACGTACAACCTTTTCAACAGTTTTAAATGTTTCTTTTAGTGGCTGTGTAAGCCGTGCATCAATTTCTGGGGGCTGGGTCATGCCTGTATTATATTACATTGTTTCCGGAGCCTCAATTCCCAATACCCATAAACCATTTTTAATAATTGTTGCAACAGCTGCCACAAGCTGTACTCGCTCCAAGGTTCCAGCTTTATCATCTTCAACAATAATCTGCGTAGTGCCATACCAGCTATTGAAGGCGCGTGCCAACTCCAGAAGATAATTTGCAACATGATGGGGGGCATATTCTTTGGTTGCCAGCTCGATCACCTCTGGAAAACGGTACAGCAACCGATCGACATCAGTAATGTCCCGAGAGGCATGTGGCTCATAACGTATATCTTTCAGATGCTCCTTAGATTTAGATACTACTGATTTACAACGCGCATATGTATATTGGAGGTATGGACCACTATCTCCCTTGAGATTCAAAAGCTCATCCCAATCAAAGACGATATCCTTATGGCTTTCTCGCTTCAAATCATTGAATTTTATCGCACCGATAGCAATCTGATGTATGAGCTCTGGTTTTTGCTCATGTTCTGTCGCTTGCACAACACGTTCTTTAGCCTCATTAATTACATCCTGTAGCCAAATGACATTTCCTTTGCGGGTACTCATTTTTCCTTCTTTGAAACGGAAAAGTCCATGCTTTACGTGCACACGCTGGTCCCGGTTGAAATACCCAAGCATTGCTTCTGTTTCAAAAATCTGTTGAAAATAGAGTGATTGTTCTGCCCCCACTTCATTGATAACGAGATCTGGATTCCAAGTTTGTTTGCGATATTTGTCAGTGGCTAGATCGCGAGTTGCATACAGCGTGCTGCCGTCTTTCTTGAGAATCATCAGGGGCGGATATTTTTCGTCAGGGAAAAATATAAGTTGAGCATCTTCACTTTCGCGGTAAAAATCTTTCCCTTTCAAATCGTCGATGACGGTTTGCATTTTATCTTCAAAAAAACTTTCGCCCAATTTCATATCAAAATCAACGCCAAGTTGGTCGTATACTTTTTGAAATTCAATCATAGACCAGCCGATGCATTTCTCCCACAAACGGCGCGCCTCGGCATCGCCTTGTTCGAGCCTGGTAAACCATGCACGTCCTTCATCGACAAGGCGTGGCTCTTTTTCTGCTTCATCATGGAAACGCACATATAAAGCCACGAGGTCCTTGATCGGGTCTTCAGCAGTATCGAGAGCTTCTTCATTCCCCCATTTTTTAATAGCAACAATCAATTTGCCAAACTGTGTCCCCCAATCCCCTAGGTGGTTGTCTCGCAAAACATCCCATCCCGACATGTGTAATAGGCGCGCCACCGCATCACCAATAATAGTCGAGCGTAGATGCCCAACCGTAAACGGCTTGGCAATATTGGGCGATGAATATTCAACAATAACTTTTTTATCAGTTCCATTTTGATTCTTGCCAAAATGATCCTCCTGTTGAATAACTGTTTGTAATGACTGGGAGAAAAAAAGAGGAGACAACTGTATATTGATAAACCCAGGCCCCGCAATATTGATACTTTCTATTTCATCGATAGCACGTATATCAATCTGTTCGAGGATCTTTTCGGCAAGCTCGCGCGGGTTGCTCCCCAACTCTTTTGCATAACGCATTGCTACATTCGTAGCATAATCTCCGTGAGATAATTCTGCCGGGTGCTCAAGATGTATATCAGGATTTTCAACACCAAGATGCTGCAATGTGGACATAAAAATTGTAGAAAGGGTATCAGTAATCATATATCGTTGAGTGTAGCATTATAGAGAAAAATAAAAAAGAAATCCCAAATTGGAATTTCTCTTTTATTTAAATTTTCCCCTCATTTCATTTTCTCTTCATGGTATGTTCTTCTCGTGATTAAGAGAGAAAACCTCACGAAGGGTAGCAAAAATATACCGTACATGTGATCGATAGATCTCTGGAGCATCTATATGCACATATGTCTCTTCTTCAAGCGAGATTGTTGAATAATACATAATCTGCTTGAACTGAGCTGTTTTCATGATCTCTTTTGAGAGATATGCGTATCTACTCCAAAAGGTGTTTGAGTAATGAAAAACTCGTCTTGGAATCATATCTTTATCTACTGGCCATGATTCGTAAAAGAAAATAATACTTGTGATAAGTGCTACAAAAATACGAACCTTCTTCGCTTGTTTTTGAGAAGTTATTTTTTGTATCACTTTTCCAATATTCTTTTTATCAAGCCAACCTATTGGTAAATGATACTTCAAGCGAAATGTCTCGATAATATACAGAACAATCTTTTCTTCGTGTGTCATCTCAACCCTACGGACCCTGATCCCTAATGGAATATTATGTGCCCTCCCGTTTATCAAGTAATCTTGTGTCATAGTTTTTAAATTTTGGTTTATATCTTTGTACTTGATATGTGAAGATGAGTCAAGAATCTGCTATACTTTCTTTATGAGATCTCCCTATAAAAAATTACTCATGCGCACACTCGTAGGGCTCGTGTTGCTGGCTCTTTTGATAGTCTTTGCTTTTCAAAAAAAATCACCCGCCTTCCCTGATGTTGTTGATCCTGATATCTACAAATTTACCGAAGTCATTGATGGCGACACTCTTGCTGCTTGGCGGGAGGGCGAAGAGCGTATCCTTATTCGCATGATCGGTATCAATGCACCGGAGACAGGCGAAGGCTTTCGGCAAGAGGAGTGTTTTGGTAAAGAGTCTACCGAACACTTGAAAGAGCTTATTGATACTGCGTCCACTGTCCGGGTGACAACTGACCCGACACAAGATACCTACGATCGCTATGATCGCCTACTTGCCTATATATGGATTGATGAAATAAATATCAATGAACAAATGATACGTGATGGGTATGCCTATGAATATACCTATAGTAATCCATACCAATACCAGCAAGATTTCCGTAGTGCTCAGAAAACTGCACAGCATGAGAATCTTGGACTTTGGACCACTTGTCAATAAAAATAAAATTTGACTCTGAATTGTTTTGGGGGTATAAAAGAGGAAATATTTTTTAACCAAAAAACTTTTAAAATGACAAAAGAACAGAAATTTCTAGATGAACTTAATGAGGCCTTCGGAATTAGCGTGCCTTTTTCCGAAGAAGATGCCAAAGAATTAGCAACATTCAGCAATGCGCGCTGGAATACACTTATTGCTAAAAAAACTCTTAATGACCGAGGTGACGGATCCTTTGAGATTACCCCTCATGAGAACCTTACTGGAGCATTTGAGTTAGCAAAAGATATGGGGGTCTTTGATTAAAATGATTGAAGTACATTCCATAAAAAGAGTAACTACTATGGGTTGCTCTTTTTTATTGGTACAAATACTGCCAATGCCAACACCAACGTATGCACGTAGAAATCGCTACGCATAATTCGCCCCTGAGTCAGTATCCCTACCAAGCCAGTGCTTTGTTTTGAGTTTTCTTTTTTATAAACTTCATCAACGGCATGCCCAAGCTCTTTGCCATTTTTCACAATCTGAGCAATCTCTTCGGGTAATGTCAGACTCGCAGTACGCGCAATAGATTCTTTGCCTGATTGATTTTCAACAACCATCCAACCGACTTCGATAAGCTTCCCTTCTATTTCTTCAAGTCCTCCTTCCAGCCCCACATAGTAGTCTGCATCAGGGGCAGCTGCGCGTGTATTACGCACGCGATTGCGCCCACCAAGCAGGGTTTCCCGCGAGCTCATTGGCTGATCAGATACTTCTGAGTCCGCAGCGTGCCCAACAGCTTCGAATGTTTCTTGCGGGAATGTTTGTTCAAAAGCCTTTTTGGCAGCTTCGATTTTTATAGGATTCAATGATCCCACAGCAATAGTTTTCATGACGTAAAGTATAGCAAATTATTTTTTGTGTGCCTTTTTTGCTTGCCACATCCACTCTTCAACCATTTCTGGGTCTTCCATAATTTCCTCTGGGACTTTCCAGTATTGCATAACGGTTGGCTTACGATTTTTATGCCCAGTATACGTAAATGGCTCGCTCCCGCGAACTTCATAGTCCGGGCGATTATGATCGGCAACTTTGAAATAGAGCTCATCATCTAGAATCAAACCAAATATAATCCCCTCATGATAAATACCATAGCCACCAAACATTTTGCGGCTGGCGATATGGGGAATATGTCCCAATACGTCGTAGATAATGTAATCATGAAATTCTGAGTTCATATTGAGATTATAACGTAGATTTGTCATTCTGAACTTGTACCCTCGCTTCGCTGGGGCATGCTATTTCAGGATCTATACATCTACTTACTTTCTAAAAAAAATCTATTAAATATTGGCACCAAAAGGTTATTCAGTGTATGAATAATAATAGCTGGCCATATATTCCCCGCAAAGAATGTAATAACTCCAACAAGTGGAGCAAACAATAATCCGGCATAGATTACCTGCCCTAACAAACTTCTCCTCGAATGATATTGGTGATTTTTCAAATGCCAAAGACCGAACGCTATGGAAGTGAGTGCTATTACCCAAGTCGGAGAAAGGACGGTGAGGAGCGGGAAAAATACCAATCCGCGAAAAATTATTTCTTCATATACTGAAGCAAAAAAGGACCGAATCGACCATGGATAATGTCCGAATATTTTCCCCTCTTTTTCAAAAATTTTTTCTTGATATATCAATGTAATTCCAAGCAAAACTATAACTGCAATAACCTGTGATTCCGAACAAATATTGCCAATGTCGCTAGGAATAAGAAATTGAAACATGTATTTATCCTAACATGCAATCTTGTAATAAACCAAAAAAGTAATAATCAAAAATGATTGATGATTTTTGTTTTTTTAAGTACAATAAATAATATATGTTGTACGTGAAGAGTTTTGAAGAAGACTTCTCTACAAAACGAGTTATAGAGGGAAAGAAAGAAAAGTTTCAATCAATCGAAGACATGCTAGAAAAAGAAACTATTAGACCTAATACACTGAGTTTTGGTGTTGAGGAAAGACTCAGTACGACTATCCTTTCAGAAAAATATACTAAATCATATCGTCCACAAGGTTTGATTTTCACAACAAAAAAGAAGCCTGATTATGTTATGCCCTTTGACTTAGTTGTGTTAAGTGACGTAGAAAATGTTGTTGTCCATTATTACCGTATAAAGGACAGTATCCATTTTTATTATAATCATCAACTTATTGAAGGATTTGATAGATTTATATTCAAAAGTTTTAAAAGTATGGTTAAAAAATTTCCAACTCCCAACAATGCTTGGCAAGCAATTAATGAGTTTAGGGAGAAAAATGGGTACAAAAAGTTAGCACAAACAAAGAAAAGGCTTTTTCAATATAACGAAGCAGTTTTTCATAGTGATGTGCCCATTACTCCAATAGCAATCTTTGGGTATAAAAAAGAAGCACGCCAGAAAGCGAAAGAACTTGGACTACCTTATTTTCGTTCAGTTAATGAATTTCTCAAAAACTATGAAACCTAAAATCTTTAAACGAATCATTCCAGTAGGTGTCGGTGTGCTTATTGTAGACGACAACGAAAATCTTTTACTTGGAAAAAGAATCATTGATGACGGTCGTGATATGTGGTCAACTCCAGGTGGTTTTTTAGAACCTGGAGAGTCTATTATTGAATGCGCAAAAAGAGAGACCCTTGAAGAGACTGGGTTACGACTCGAGACAATAACCTATTTAGGTGTGAATTATATTATTGGAGAAAAAGATACCTACTTTGACGCTGCATGTTATTCAAAAATAAAAACACAAGAAACTTATAGTGTTGGGGTTTTGGATGAGGAAGTTGAAAAATGGATTTGGGTTAATTTTAATGATCTTGGTAATTATAAATTATGGGAACCCACCCAGGGAATTATCGAACTTTATCAAAGCGGTACTCACTTTACTGAAAAATTATATGGACAAAACAATTAATGCCATTTCTAAAATCCTATCCTCTAGGGGGAAAACAATATGTACGATTGAGAGTTGCACGGGCGGGTCTCTTGCCTCTCTCTTGACTTCGGTTTCTGGGGCATCCAGTTACTTCATGGGTGGGCTTATTCCATATTCAGACCAAACAAAAAATCAGGTTCTGAAAATCAAAAAAGACACGTTGAAGAAATATGGGGCGGTAAGTGCTGAGACCTCTCAAGAAATGCTTATTAATGGACTTCGTCTTTTTAAAACTGATTACGGAATCTCAACTACTGGCTTTGCCGGACCAACAGGAGGTACTGAACAATACCCTATTGGAACCATAGTTGTAAGCTATGGTTCGCTGACTGATATACATACACACATCTTGTCTCTATCTGGGTCTCGTGAAGAAAACATTTCACAAACACAAAAACAGGTTTTGGGTCTCTTTTTAAAATATCTCCAAAAATTTAAAAATTAGGTAATGGTTATTATTTTACACAAAACTCTCCGGAATTGGATGTTCCAAGGCGAGTTCTTTTACCCGAGCTCTCACTTCGGCAATGATTTCCTGATTATCAATATTCTTGAGTGTTTTTACAATCAATCTAGCAACCTCAGCACATGCTTCTTCTGTGAAACCACGGGTGGTGATCGCGGGCGTCCCCAAGCGAATACCCGATGGATCCATCGGACCACGTGGGTCATCAGCAATACTATTCATATTCAAGGTAATCCCTACTTCATCCAAAACCGTCTGGGCTTGTTTACCAGTAACGCCTAATGAGCCGAATACATCCAACAGCAATAAGTGATTATCAGTCCCTCCACCAACCATGCGAATACCACTGGTCGCAAAGACTTCTTCCATAGCTTTTGCATTTTTAATAACTTGTTGAGCATATTCTTGGAATGCTGGCATCAGTGCCTCGCCAAATGCCACCGCTTTGGCAGCAGTATGGTGCATATGTGGACCGCCCTGTAGCCCTGGAAAAACGGCTTTGTTGATTTTTTTGGCAATGTCTGCATTTTCTCGAACCAAGATCATTCCACCACGTGGACCACGCAATGTCTTGTGCGTGGTGGTTGTCATAATATCAAAACCAGCATCCAATGGATTTGGCAATGCCTTCCCTGCGATGAGACCTGCAATATGTGCCATATCTGCCATGGTGATGGCGCCTACTTCGCGTGCAATCTCGACGAATTTTGCATAGTCAAGCTGGCGCGAATACGCAGAAAATCCAGCCAAAATAATTTTTGGCTTGTGTTCATGCGCCATAGCGCGCAATTGATCATAATCAATTTCTCCTGTATCGGCGTCTTTCATTCCATAACGAACAAAGTTGTAAATCTTGGCAGGGAACGTCACCGGGTGCCCATGGGTCAGGTGTCCTCCGTGTGATAGATTCATCCCGAGGACCGTATCGCCTGGCTCCAGCAATGCGGTATACACTGCCAGGTTTGCTGGTGCGCCAGACAATGGTTGCACATTAGCAAATTGTGCATTGAAAAGTTTGCACGCCCGATCAATAGCGATGCGTTCTACAACGTCAGTAAAATCTTGCCCACCATAATAGCGCTTGCCCGGATACCCTTCGGAATATTTGTTCGTAAAGACTGACCCGTTGGCTTCGAGCACCGCCTGAGAAACATAATTTTCAGATGGGATCAGTTCGAGCCCCTCGGCTTGGCGTTGTTCCTCGCCGGCGATTGCTGCAGCAATTTCGGGATCTTGTTGTTGGATGTGGATGTGTTTCATATAGAAATTATATCATACTACTAAAACTTAGACTTAGTCCCTCCCATGAGAGATTTGACTTTTTTAATTAACCAATATAATCTAAAAAAAATTCATAACTTAAAAAATAAATAATAATGGAACAACTAAAGAATTTTCTAGAGTGGGTGGCACAGAATAATATGCATATTCATTGCTGCCCTAGTGTAGTAGGTAGATCCGCATCGCTTAGTGCTGGATTACGCAGAAATAATATACACTCTATAAATTGGAATGATAATTTTAGAGATGGTGGTTATTCTGTTTTATTTGGAAAAAGTGGTAGAGGCTCTCTATGTGGACATGGTAAGTCTGACGAGGACGCTATATTAAATTTGTGTATAAGACTTAAAGATATAGACAATGATTATAGTGAAAAATATAGACCTATTCTTTTTCTTGTTTGTTGGGATAATCCAAAAAATAAAGTTAGGATTCCCAATATTAAAATAGAAGATGCTACCATAATAATTGAGTAGAGCTTTCTAATGAACTACCCCGAGGCAGAGCCATCGGGGTATCATTGTTTTAGAAGAGCATTGGTTGTTCTGAATGGAGTTGTTGGTAGTTATCCAATCCTTGATTCTGAACATAATTAGTGATCATATCAAGATTACCGAACTGTCCTACGGTATTAGCGTAGTAACCCGATGACCAGAATGTACCTCCCCACAGAAACTCTTTCACCTCTGTGTGGTGGGTAAAGATATATTTTGCAGTAATACTTTTGATTTTCGTGACGATTTTTGAAAAAGATTGGTTTGGAGTAGTTTGAAGAAGAAAATGAACATGGTCTTCATCTATACCTATTTCAAGAAAGTGTATTTCATATGCTGGGCCAAACTCCAAACATATCTTTTTCAGTGTTTGTGATACGTCGTCGGTGAAAACCTTTCTGCGGTATTTTACTGGACATACTAAGTGGTAGATCAAGAGTGTTCTATTATGTGACTTTGATATGTGTTTTGGTTTCATTGTTTTTAGTGTAACAGAAAACCGACCTAGAAGGTCGGGGAATTAACCGAGGGGATTAAACGGGGAGGGCCTTGTACTTAGCTGTACGGCCTTTTTGTTACAAATCTAATTCATATCCTCCAAATCCCTCTCTTTCACCCCACCCGCAACCGTCAGATCTCCTTTGATTGTGCTGTGTGATTGATAGTTTTCAAGAGTAACTTTGCTGGTATCAAATGTATCGAGGCTGGCCACGTCGTCGGCAATAGATACTGTCGGGAAGGGCATTGGCTCACGAGTCAATTGTTCGCGGGCTTGCTCGAGATGATTTTCATAGATATGAGCATCGCCAAAAGTATGGATATATTCTCCTGGCTCTACGCCGAGAATTTTTGCAAGGACCTGAAGCAATAATGCATAGCTCGCAATATTAAATGGCACCCCGAGGAACATATCGGCACTGCGCTGGTAGAGCTGCAGATGGAGCTTGCCACCCTTGAGGCTCACCTGGTACATATTGTGGCAAATCGGGAAACGAGAAGCATCCTCTTTGCGCGCCATAGCATAGAGATATTCTGGGTTCCAGGAATTCACAATACAGTTGCGGGCGTCTGGATCAGCAGTCAGTTCATCAATCACCCATTGTAATTGATCTATCTCTTCCCCATGGCGTGTCGGCCAATGGCGCCACATATCACCATAGATATTTTTGAGGACTCCATGTTCAGCAGCGAATGATTCATCTTCGGCAATTTTAGCGATAAATTCTTCTTTGCTCATATTCCCTGATCCATTCGGGGACAGGCTACCAAATTTTTCTACATACATTTTATACGGATAGTCATCCCAAATATGTACATTATTATCAACAAGGTATTTGATATTATTCTGCCCAGAAAGAAACCAGTACAGTTCGTGAAGTACTCCCTTCCAATAGACTTTCTTGGTCGTCAACAATGGAAAACCTTGCGACAGATCAAAACGAATCTGTCGCCCGAAAACACTATACGACACTGCTCCCGTTCCTTCATCAACATTTTTTACTCCACTGTCGAGAATTTCTTGCAAGAGATTGAGGTAGGCTTGTTCAGGGTGTTGGTTCATAAGCAATGATACATAGGTTATTAAAAAATTACTTGTCTTTCTTCGGTACAAAGTGAGTACTGTTCTCAGAGTCGTATCGCCCCACATCGGCATATGACTTACTTACGGGGCTCGTGAGCTTGGCAAACAATAGCTGCGCCACCTCCATGCCTGGGCGCAGAATAATCGGCACACTACTATTATTAACCAATTCAAATGTCGGATAAAACTTATGGCCTGGGTTAAAAAGCATAGCAGTGTTATGCACTACCAATCCTGCGCGGGCCAGACTGCTTTTCCCAGAAAGTAAAATAAGGTGTTCATGATCAACTCCAATGAATTCACGCTGTTTGCCTAAAACATTTTCGCCTGGATGTAAAATAAATTCTTCGCCGTCAGCGACGATAATGGTGCGCGTCTCTGGGAAAATATGATTCGCTGGATCCACTGCAGCAACATTATGTCGATCGAGAATCTGAAATTCATTGCCGAGTGTCACATCATAACTCGCTACCTGTAATTGTGACTCCATAAAGGGCTCGATAATAATCGATCCATTTTCAACACCTTTTTTGATATCAATATCTGAGAGAAACATATAATCTATTCAATGGTAAAAGTTTTATCCGTCCCGTAATAATCCTGCCAATGTTCATTATAGTATGCAAACATTCTTTCCAATCGATCTTGAGATAATTCTGCTACTCCCACTGCTTGCATTTCCGTAAGCAAGCTCTGTCGGACTTCTTCGATACTAGATCCATCAGTAATCACTTTTTCAAATTCTGCCAAATATCCATACCCGGCATTTTTATCTAGACAAATCGTCATGTCGCCCGCAGTGTATGTCTCACGTGCACGCGACCATTTTGCTTGATATTCAAATCCTGTTTCAAGAAGCAGAAAATCAAGATCTTCCAAATCCATAGGCATCGCTGCTTCGAATTCCATACGCGACACCGTATTGTCACTCGTCCCTTCATCAACCGATGCTTTGATTACCAACAATACCGCAATTTCACTCTGGCGAGTACGTAGTGAAAAAGAAGACCCCTTCTCGAGAATAGTGTTGAGGTGTGCCGTTTGCTGGACATCAAGATATTCTGCGACACGTTTTGCAAGCATCTGGAAATTCCCCGTGGTTTTGAAATAGTGATTAAGCTGTGTTTCTGTATCATCAAGCACAAGATCTGGGTAGTGATCTTTTAATCGTCGGCGAAAAGTCTCGGCGCCCACTGCATCGCCTAATAATGTTTTGATCTCAATTTCATAAATTTCTGACATACACACATGACGTCACCCTGGATATACCAAGAGTGGAGCTTCATAGACAACTACAGTATACTACAGCTGTATGAAAAATAAAATTGCGATTATTGCTGGGGTACAGGTTCCCGGTCGAGGATTAGGGAAAGATCAAGAGCTCCTCTATCATATACCTGCTGATATGAAGCGTTTTCGTGATCTGACCACGGGACACATTGTGATTATGGGTCGCACCACCTGGGAATCGATTCCAGAAAAATTACGCCCACTGCCGAACCGTCACAATATAGTACTAACAAGCAATGCCGATTATGAGGCTACGGGTGCGAAAGTGATGACTTCACTGGAGGAAGCAATCAATCAATTTGAAGACGACAACTACTCTATTTTTCTTATCGGTGGGGCGCGTATTTACGAGGAAGGTATGAACTATGCCGACACCTTGTATCTCACCGAATTTTATGGTGACAAAGAGTCTGACACCTTTTTCCCCGATTACTCAAATTTTGGCGAAGAAGTAGGTCGAGAAAAACATACCGATAAAAAAAGTGAGGTTGAATTTGATTTTATTGAGATTCAAAAAAGAAACCAACCTACACAATAATTGTCTTCCCTGCGTATACAGGGATCTCGTACAACGTAGCCATCCATAGCTCAAATTTTGTCATCCCGGGCTTGACCCGGGATCCATTGCTCAGCTTATAGACTTTGTATCTAAAGATTAATCTACCCAGCTCTTGTAGAATGGATCCCCGATCTGCGTTCGTTGCCCGCATTTCCTTCGGAAATGCGGGCAATTTCACTTCGTCGAGGATGACACGTTGGGGGAGAAAATCAGGTAGAACAAAAGGGATCCAAAATGAATCCCTTTTTTTATTAGTGATTTGTACCAATACTGTTTAAACCCTCCAATCGTTTCGCTTGATCATTGGGAACATTCTAGTGCATCGTAGTTAACATAATTATCCTAAGAATATGCTTCACTACTTAGCCACATGATTAAACTTCATGAGATGGACACGCAATACATGTCCATACCTAGTCTGGGAATGGTTACCCTCTCGCCTTCCTCGACGGGGAGACATTTGCTTGCCTTACGGCATACCCGCTTCATAGGAGACTTTCCAAATAACTAACTTAGATCGAATACTACCTATACTTATTAAAATGTCAAACAAAAAAACTACCCTCTTGGGCAGTTTTTTCTTGCTACTTCTCTTATGCTTCTACGTCGACTCCCATACTTCGTGCAGTGCCTGCAACGATTTTCATAGCAGCTTCTACATCGTGGGCGCTGAGATCAACAATTTTTTCTTCGGCAATAGCACGCAATTGTGCTTGTGAGAGTTTACCGACTTTTTTGGTACGGTTTTTCCCTGATCCAGACTTGATGTTCAAAGCCTTTTTGATCATACCTGACACCGGAGGAGTCTTGAGGACAAAATCAAAGGTACGATCTTCGTAGGCATTGAGGACAACTGTTACCGTTTCACCCATCTTATCCTTGGTCTGTTCGTTGAACTGATTGACGAATTCTCCGATATTAACTCCCGCCTGCCCGAGCGCTGGACCCAATGGAGGAGCTGGATTAGCCTGACCTCCTTTAACTTGTAATTTAAGTGTTTTTTTGATTGCTTTAGCCATATAGTTTGAATGAAATATCTACCGAGAAGCCCATTACTGGCAGCGATATCGTATTTAGAACGGGTGTGATAGTAATATAAATAATGAAAAGATGCAAGAAATGCTTTAAACCTTTTTAATCTGCAGGAAATCTAATTCTACGGGAGTTTCGCGACCGAACATAGAAACCAACACATTGAGCTTTCCACGTTCTGGATCAACTTCGTTGACCTTTCCTTCGAAATTCTTGAACGGACCGTCGGTAATCAATACCAATTCTCCCACCTCTACCTGTGCTGTGTGCTTGGCGTCGTCTTGTTGCATGCGTGCAAAGAGAGCATCAACTTCAGCCTGCGCCATGGGCAATGGTGTCACACCGGTCCCTACGAATCCGGTCACACGTGGTGTATTGCGGACGACATACCATGAATCGTCAGTTACGATCATTTCTACCAAGACATATCCTGGATAAATTTTTTCTTCGACTTCAACGCGCTTGGTACCTTTTACTTTTACTTGTTTTTCAGTTGGGACGAGAACATTAAAAATTTTGTCCTTCATACCGAGCGATTCAATACGCTGTTTGAGATTACGCTCTACTGCGTGTTCGTATCCGGCGTAGGTGTGGATCGCATACCAGTGGCGTTCTCCTGTGGTGTGTTGTTTTGACATAAAAGAGTTACAAGTTACAAGTTACAAGTTACAAGAAGAAAGAATGGCAAACATGCTTTGCAACTTGAAACTTGCAACTTGAAACTTTTTTAAACGAGTAATCCAAGAAGCTTTGTAAAGAGAAGATCAAAAGCCCCTAAATAGTAAGCGACTAAAATAGAAATAATAATGACCAACACCGTGAACCAAATAATATGGTCACGAGACGGCCAAACGACATTTTTCATTTCGGCATAGGTTTTGCGTAGGTAGTTCATAATGATAAGAAAGAGTTAAAATCGAAGTATTTTAAAACCCCTTTCGGGGGTGTTTCGACATGAACGATAATAGCTAAAAATAGACGGAAGTCAAATATCTAACAATGGGTAAATATCCAATACAACCTCTTCATAAGGGTGGCATTCCTTAATTATATCAACAACTTCTTTTACTTTTTCTTTTGGGCACACAAACTCTATTCGTTCTTCTTGTACTTGTTCCATCTTTCCAACAGAGCCAATATAAGGATCTGCTCCCTCGCCGGGCTTGAAACGTCCCCAACCGGTAGATGAAAAGCTACAGTGTGAATAATTACCA
The DNA here is from genome assembly GCA_020632195.1 of Candidatus Nomurabacteria bacterium. Classification (GTDB taxonomy): domain Bacteria; phylum Patescibacteriota; class Minisyncoccia; order Phycocordibacterales; family UBA1006; genus JACKGA01. The sequence goes on from JACKGA010000003.1 coordinate 99,482, forward strand.
ATCTTCCCTGCGCCAGTATTACCAATTACTTCGCGTAATTGTTCCGCATTTTCCACTGGCACATAGACGACGATTTTTACATGTGAGTATTCCATGATATTTTAAATTATAACAAATCCCTCAACCTTGTCATTCCCGCGTAGGCGGGGATCTAGTTAAATATCAATTATACTTTTAATGGATAGAAGGGGCATTCTTCAATATTGCTTTCTTATTAATACACCTGCAAGAAAAGCCACTATAGACCCACCTAACCACACCAGACTTCCAGGTAGAGTCCAATACCACGGTAAAACAACTGTTGGGCAGATATTCTTGGCAGAATCACACGGAATTCCTGAATGGAAAATAAACTTCACCAACAAAAAAATTCCAACAGTATAAAAAACAAGTCCTAAGATTTTTAAAAACATTTTCATGAGTATGTTTATACCAAAAACCCCAGCTTTCGTCGAGGTTTTTTGATCTACATAGATTGTGGTTCCAAATGACTGATAAGTTTACGAATTTGCTCCTGATAATCATTCCCAAAAAATACTTCTTCAGGGAATTCCTTATCAATAATGTCTAATATATGAGAAAGATGGTCCGAGATACCACCTGTCCCCGTTATGACAGCGACTGGGACGCCTTCCTCAACAGCAATAGTAAACTCACTTAAAGTCCCTGTACGTCCATTCAGGACAATTGCTCCATCGATATTTTGTATCATTCTCAGACTTCTTTCAGTAAATCCTTCACCAAAGAATATAGAATCGTAGAAATCCATTGAATGGTTATCATGTCGCTCTTGGTGTGTGGTATGATCACTATCTGGCGAGAACATTATTGTTTTTCCTCCATGTTCTTTTGCTGATTCAACAACCCGAGCTGGAATGCCTGTCGACCCTCCCGTAACAACAGTAACATCGTGTTTTGCAAGGAGCTCTCCAATCTGATCAGATAAAGAAATGTTTTGTTGTTCAATTTCTTGGCTTGCTGATGAAAAAATCGCTATCCGAAGCTTATGATTATTTTCTAATGACTGGTCTTTCATATATTTTAAGTGGGTGTTATTTTTTCTGTGCTTTCACAATAAAGAATCCTGGATATTTCCCTCCGCCAATCTGCTCTGCAGCTGGATCCCATGCCTCAATAAAATCAACCATGCTAAAGTTTAGAAAGAAATTTGTATTAAAATACTCATTCATGGTGTGTGTCGGCTCTTCAAGCGTTACGGTATTATCAAGAATTTTACACACTACTGTACTTTGTGAAAAATAATCTTGTGTGAGGTCTCTTCGTTCCATAAACTGTCGAAGTGGGTGGGTTACAAGATAAATAAACATACCTCCTGGTTTCAGCACTCTATTCACTTCATCAAAAATAGGTTGCATGTCCGCAGATGTCTGGATGGCATATTTGCTCAACACCATATCAAAAGAGTTATCTTCATATGGGAGCTCCTCCGCAAACCCTACGGTAAATTCTATTTCTGGATAATGTGCTTGAGCAATATCTATAAGACCCGTCGATGCATCAATGCCTATAGCATGAGCTCCTTGAGTCTGGTAATACTCTGTATCGATGCCGTCACCACACCCAAGATCTAGTATCTTCTTATTCTTCAAATCATTACCAATGAGAGTGTACATAAGCTCTCGATTAATTTGATTTTTATCTCTTTGATGTATCGAAAAATCTTGAGTAATACCGTTATCATATTGTGTTCTTAAATCTATATTTTTCATATACCAGTATCATACAAGAATACATAAAATACGTCATAAAATTGACACATATTTTTTGTAATTTGTAAAATTAACTTATAATAAAACATTATAGATGGCTTGATTTGTGTCAAAAATATGTCAAAATACCCTACATGAAGGAAATATATGCTTATTTGGAACAATATGGCCTGACAAAGCGTCAGACATTAGTCTATGTTCATCTTATACAAAACATCGAAGACACTATTCTAGGTATTAGCAAGACAACCTCAATACCACGAGCAAGTCTGTACAAAATAATGGAAGGGTTAAAAGAAAAACATCTTGTCTCTAAATTTAGGAAAAACAAAACCGAGTTTTGGGTTGCCGAAAGCCTAGCTCAACTTGAACAAGATCTACAAGTAAAACAGCAGGCCCTTCAAAATGCTTTGCCCTTACTAAAAAATCTTGCTGGGTCAGGCTTCTTCGATACAGAGTCAGTGCGGATTTTTTTAGGGAAAGAAGGAATGAAAACAGTTATGGAAGACATAATAACAACCCTCGAAGACCAAAAAGAACCATTTGTCTATGCTATTAGCAATGAAGACATTTTCAAATACCTTCCTCGATATTTTCCCAAATGGGTCCAACGGCGGCAAAAGAACAAAACCTTCGCTAAACTTATTCTCAATAGTAGCCATCGATACACGCAGACGAATGAGTATCAAGAGGTCCGCTATCTCGATACCAAATATATGACATCTGGCGATGTTACTTTGTATGGAGACAAGATTGCTATTTTTAGTTTTAGCAAGACTAAGATTACCTCATTAATTATCGAATCCATCTCAGTCCAAAATATAATCTTAGGGTTATTCAAATATATGTGGGAAACATTGGAACAAAAAACATAAAAACCCCGGCTTTCGCCGAGGTTTTTATTTAGCTCTGCATAAGTTCGAAATAGTCGCTAGCGCTTCTTTTCTCACTTAGCTCTGCATAAGTTCGAAATAGTCGCTAGCGCTTCTTTTCTCACTTAGCTCTGCATAAGTTCGAAATAGTCGCTAGCGCTTCTTTTCTCACTTAGCTCTGCATAAGTTCGAAATAGTCGCTAGCGCTTCTTTTCTCACTTAGCTCTGCATAAGTTCGAAATAGTCGCTAGCGCTTCTTTTCTCACTTAGCTCTGCATAAGTTCGAAATAGTCGCTAGCGCTTCTTTTCTCACTTAATCTTGAAGGTAAGATGAACAGTCGAGCTTACGCGATTTTCTCCTGTCTGGATACTTGGGGCAGCTGATTCTTCATACGCCATATCCATTGCTACTCCAGTCGCCATGGTTTTTGCATACATTGGCTCTGGATAATAGCCACCTTGATCTTCATAAAAATCAATCATTTTACCGAGGTTAACGCCTAATGATTTTGCCAATTGCTTTGCCTCATCTTTTGCTTTTTCAATAGCCTCTTCACGAGCAGCAATACGCGCCTCATCGGTATCTTCTACGCGAAGGTTTGGTCCATAGAGATTATCGACATTCGATTCGCCAAGAAGAGAAAGAACATCACCCGTCGTATCCAGATCACGGACAATAACATTAACTGATTGTTGGAGTTCATACCCTTTCAAGACACGCTCTGAATTACATCCACCAAATTCGGTACAATCTGTATTTTTCCATTCATAACGAGGATTCGAACTGTAGCTCTGGGTCTGAATATCTTTCCCTTCAATACCGAGCTGGGCAAGACCGTCAGAAATCTTTTTAATAGACTCAGATACGGCAGTCTGTGCGGCATCAACTGTGTCGGACTCTTCGAGAACGGTAAATGAAAATTCGGCAATGTCTGGCTGGACAAAAACTTCGCCGGTTCCCTGGACATTAATAGTTTTGTTACGTTCTTGATAACTTCGTGTCGACAGCAATGCCATAATAATCCCAACGATTGCAAGAATAGTGAGGATAGAAAGAAAGACGCCGCCAGCCGTCATGAGAAATTGTGGTGCAGAATAATTTTTCATATAAAAATACAAGTATATAAATGATTAATGACTCTATTATATCACAAGAATTTCGAAGTCTAGCTTTGTCGGTAGGCGCGTACGAAACGATCATTTTTAAAGAGATCCTGGAAACAGGCTACATCACGATAACCATACGATATAAACATATCTACAATATCCTGCCCATATGCCTGATGAATCTCCAGCCACACCACCCCACCCGGGACAAGGATCATTAATCCTGCTTCAGCAATAACACGATAGAAAAGTAATGGATCAGTATCGGGTACAAAGAGGGCACCCTGTGGTTCATACTGTGCGACGTTCTGGTCAAGAGATAGGGCTTCGTGCTGAGGAATATACGGAGGATTGCTGACTATCCTCTCAAATCTTTTTTCAAGAAGATTTTTAGATGGATTGAGTATTGAATCATGCATCCAGCATATGTCGGCACCAAGCTGTATGGCATTATCACGAGCAAGAGCGAGTGCTTGCTCAGAATTATCAAGCGCCGTAATATCGAGTGACGGATTTGCTAATTTTAATGTCGTCGCGATACAACCACTACCCGTACCTATATCGAGAATACGATCGCCATCTTGTATATCTGATAGCACATGCCGTACCAACTCCTCAGTTTCTGGGCGCGGGATGAGCGTGTCAGGAGTAACTTGGAATTTTCTCCCATAAAAATCGGCATACCCGACGATATATTGCCATGGCTCGTGAGCAAGCAGGCGCCTCTGTATATCCTGATACTGTGCCCATTGTTCATCTGAAAGAATTTTTTCAGTAGTATCGGGATGCCGACAATCAAATACATCTTCGAAAATATAGCGCGCAATGGTGCGCGCCTCTTGTGGAGGATAGATAGCTCCAAGAGATTGTGCAAGCTCTATAAATGCGTTGGTAACACTCATATATATGTATTGTACCCTAGAAAGATATGTGACGCTGTGCTACTATAGTGCGCATTATGACACAACTTACACGCGCACAAAAATATATTCCAGACTTTGTCTACGGAGCAATCGACGGGACCATTACAACATTTGCTGTGGTGGCTGGCGTCATTGGGGCCGATCTTTCAATTGGCGTTATCCTCATTCTTGGTATTTCTAATGTCCTTGCCGACGGCTGGTCTATGGCTTCCTCTAACTACCTCGCATCACGTGCCGAAGCAGCAACACTGGGAGTAGGCGAAGCAGGAACACCTATTTATTCAGCTATGATTACTTTTCTTTCTTTTGTTGTCGTGGGGATGATTCCTATTCTTCCTTTCTTATGCGCACTCTTTATCCCATGGTTTTTTGATCATGCATGGGTGCTTTCAATTATTGGAACGGGGCTCGCCTTTATCTTGATCGGATCAGCCCGTGGAACTGTTACCGGGGAAAACAAATTCAGAGCATCACTCGAAACCCTTGCCGTCGGGGCTCTTGCCGCCTTGATCGCATACGGAGTAGGAAGTTTATTGAGCGGGATTGCATAAGCTCCTTTCTCTATAAACACCAAGACACTAGTGGTCTTGGTGTTTTTTGTTTAGACTAGTTCGTATTTATGAAAATAATTATAAAGAGACAAAAAAAGAGGAAACAAAATATTTCCTCTTTTTTACCCGAAGTAAAGCTACTCTTCTTTAGTCTAGTCAACCTGGAGATGGATCTCATGCTTGTCACCACCTCTCCCTATTTTCCCCCACCACAATGACTATATTCATTCGGAGCTCTAGACTTCAGGATTTCTCGATAATCGTATTTTGGATTTACCTATTTTTAGGCGGACCCTTATTTCTATTCTTCACTATAAAAAATTTAAAGAATTGCTAATAGTTTAGCATATAGAAAATAAATGTCAAGTGTTTTTTGAAATATACCCATCTACATCAAACTTCCTCTCACACCCCTTGCGATTCATATATCGAATCGTGCCGAAAATTTCACGCTCGAACCACGGTCGATCGTGTACCCCGCCCATACTCCACGCAATACCAGCATAGCCATTAGGATCACGCCCATCGAGTTCGTATTTGTCATTGAGATATATAGCAATTTTCATTGCATCATCGGGATTGTGCGTCCATTCCAATATCTTCTTTGCCCAATACATACGCATATAGCCATGCATTTTGCCTTTAGTTACCATCTCCATCTGTGCTGCATTCCATAAATCATCATGAGTTTGGGCTTTTTCGAATTGTTCTTGAGTATATACATACTCCCGTTCATCATCTACGTGTTTGAGTAGTGTTTTTTGTGCCCATTCGGGGAATCCTGTTGATGAATCGTAGTTAGGATTATAGAAACAGAAATTGTCTGATAATTCTCGACGAATAATCAGCTCTTCGAGAAATGTCGCTGCGTCGTTTTCGCTTTTTGCACCATTACGGCCTGCGGCAAGAATCATGTTGATTGGCTTGCCAACGTGCTGTACTACTTCCCATGCGATACGCTGAGCTGAAATATGCCCATAATGAAGATACGGTGAAATGCCAGATTGTCCATCAGTATTAGGATCATTACGACGCGTTGCATATCCTTCAAATTTATTTTTCAAAAAATCTTTGAGAACCTTCATCGCTGACATATGCCCAGGAATTATCCAATCCACTTCTTTCACTGATTGATCAATAGATGGGTCATCAAGAAGCGCATCCCAATCAATACTACCAAGAGGACCACCATACGTATATGAGTGTTTTTTGAGGTTGGGAAAGTCTTCAAGGTATTCTGGTAACAGCCGATGTAATTTAGGCCGAATAGTGCGCGCTGCGTATTCTTGTTTATTACTTACCACCCACGCAGGCACAAGATTGTGCGCGTCGACACCGTAAAACGGGATAGTGAGATTCTTACGCAAATATTCAATCCACGTACGCGTATGGCGCAATGGAAAAAAATCAGTAACCACGGCTCCGACTTCTTTTTCTGCAATAAACTTTTTGAGATCTTCTTCGGTATGTTGCCCAGAAACAATAAAAAAAGGAATATTGAGCTTGTGTAATTCTTTCTCGACTTCCATCAATCCTTTTATTTTAAAAACATGCTGTCGATATCCTCCTCCCAAAAATCCGGGCTCGAGGTTGTAACAAACCATAAGCGGCACTTGATATTCCAGAGCCAATTCCTGAGCATATAGGAGTGCCCAATTATCATGCACACGCCCATCGCGATTCATCCAGTAGAGCACTGGTCCATCTGTGTACTCGTGACTATTGAGTTGTTGGGTGCGGTTTTTGTTAATCATCTTAGTTTGTCATCCTGAGATGACAAATTTAGGGGAGGGCTATCTCCCTACCTGATACTCCATTGCTTCATTGATGTCTTGGAAAATGGGTTGATAGTCTGTTGTCAAAATACGCTGAGGAATAATTTTCTGACTTGCCGTCATTTCATCAGCAAATTCACCAAATCGTACTTTCAAAAGAAATTTCGGAATACGAGCAATATGCGGTCGGTGCAGTGCGGTGGCAAATGCTTTTGAAAATTGGCGATACGTAATTGGCTCGCCTGTCACCAGATTATAAACGCCACGCATAGATTCTTGAGCAAGTACCTGAACATAATAACCCGCCACATCTTCCACATGGATCCAGGGGAAGTAAAATTTCCCATTGCCAATCGGACCACCAAACCCTTTTGCATAATATGGCTTGAGCACACCTATAATACCACCCGCTCCCAAAATATGCCCTTGGCGCATAATGACCAAACGAATACCGAGATCTTCGGCGTGGCGAGCTTCTCCCTCCCAGTCGGCTACCACCGAAGCAAGATAATTCCGACCCATAGCTGACTGCTCCGTAATATCATTGTTACCTTTATTACCATAGTATCCAACCGCGGATGCCGTTATATACACGCGCGGCTTGTAGCGTGCTTCTTGAAAAGTTTGCAATACGCGCCGAGTACCGGTGATACGCGAATCATAGATAGTCTGTTTGTGTTCGGGGGTAAATTTCCCAAAAATATTTTTTCCTGCCAAATTGATTACCGTATATGGATTCGATAGATAACTCTTTGCTTCTTCTGCCCATTGGTCGATCAATGGTTGCATAATATCCACCTCGATAAATTCACCCCTAAAATCAAAATCGGGTGCGTAGCGATCACACACAATGACAAAGTATCCCTGTTGCTCCAGCGCTGGCACGAGGTATGAGCCGACAAACCCCGATCCTCCATAGATAATGACTTTTTGCATATGTCATTAAGTATAGCACCTTATTTTCTTATCCTGAATGTGTCCTCTCGCTACGCTAGCTTTTGGACGGATTTTAAATATGTGAACGAAAAGGCTCTGGAATAAAAAAATTTTTTGCTAACTGTTTTCGCAATTTATAAGCGCGCTTGGCATTACGCGAAATCACAAACCTATTCTTCCTCTTTTGGGAGACGATAGCTTTGAGCTCTGCAATACTTTCCTTGTTAAGATTGTTGTATGTTCTATAAAAATTATCAATCTGTTTAGAGACGTCCAGATCGAGATATACGTCAATAATAAAATCATTAAAAATATTAATATAGTGATTGTTTTTGAACTTGGCACTCGTATCAATAGTATATTTTGCATATTCTCCGTCATAGAGTTTTTTTATTGATTTATCGATACTCGTATCATGCCCAACAGTCGTACATATCAAACGCTTTTGCTTCTTAAATTCTTGAGTAAGAGGAAGCTCGCTTTCTTTCCGAGCAGCCATAAACCACTGATGCGGATCATAAATCATTACTGGTATTTCATTAGGAATACTATCTGTCAAAACACTAAAAACATGGGCCCAGTATTGGTCTGTTATATATGGGCTTTGGAAGCGATACGAGACCTTATCGCCATCCACAAAATTAAGAAAACTACTATCGAGTATATTCCCCTCGAGATAATTATGCTTGGCTATAGAGAAAAATTCTGACATCTTTTGTACCCACGCTTTGTTCAGAGAAATTTGTTTTTTATACACCACAACGACTTCCTCTGCCTTGAGCTTGCGGATAGCAGCATAAACGGCCTGTTTAGTTGTACCAGGGCGGTCTTGCTGGAGATGCTCGATAAGATCAACAATGATAAAAGGCTGTTTGTGGACGTACTGAATAATCCTATCTTCGAGACTATTTTGAGTTAGTTTGTACATACCAGTAGTATACCAAAAGTAAAAAGATATTTTACTTTTTATTACTATTTGCAATATATTTATACTTTTGTCAAATATCCTGTTACCATTGCTAATATATGAAAAAGTTTATAAAGAAACCACAAACCAATACGAAACTCATTATTGTCGCCGGCGCAGCCGGAGAAATAGGGACAGAATTTATTAAAAAAACTCTTGATGATGGGCATGATGTAATTGGGGTAATAAGAAAAAAAGAGATTTCACTAAAGCACCCAAGACTACAAAGTATTGTATGCAACCTAGATGACGCTAATCAAATACATAATTCATTTAGCAAGCTTGATTTCTCAAAATACTCTCACATTACATACCTACATACCATTGGGGTTGATAAGTTTAATGCTAGAAACTATCCAAATATATCAAAAATGTCCACCATTGATCCCGATGTATATGATACTAATGTAAATAGTTTTAAATATTTACTGCGCTATCTGGTAAATAGATTGAGAATCCAAAAGAGAGACACCTCTCCTCTAAAGCTCAAAATTGTTGCCTTGACTGGCTCGGCTGACAAGTATACCCCGTTTGTTATTGAAGATTTTTGTGAGGCCAAGTTTATTATCAGAGAATATATCCGATCATACATATCTCGATTTCCAGGGTGGATACATGGGCTTTGTATCAATGTAACCTCAACCATCACCGAATCTGCCCTTGCTGTTCGACCCTTTGCAGAAACTACCTATTGGCTCACGCCCGAAGAGGTGGTCAATGAATCGTACTCTGAACTCATTACAGATTCTGTTGGATATAACGAATTAGATGTTATCAAATATTCACCTGATTACATCGAGGGATACTACGAGGATAATGAGGCGCTCTATCAAAAATGGGGCAAAGAAGTAGGAATTATTTAAAAACTAGCCCTTATCATATATGAAAAATCTCGCAGAAAACATCATCCGCCAACGACTCGTTGTTGAAGGATTAACAAATCTACGCCTCGACCAAGAGATCCTCTTTCGCTATCTAAAAGAGCTTACACAGCTCGTAGCCATGAAGCCGTTGCGCGATCCTGAAGTAAGCCCCGCTGGAGATATCGGGATTGGCGCTTGGCAACACTGGATGACCTCAGGTTGTCATGTCTACTCATACGACAAAAAATATACAGGAAAGGATTATGCCCTCATTACTGTCGACACCTATACCTGCAAACCTTTTGACCCACAAAAAGTAGTTGAATTCACCAAGGATTTCTTCCAGGCAGAAGAAATTGCCTGGAAAGAAGTATAGTACAGAAAAACAACGAGTCTTCCGACTCGTTGTTTTTTATTCCCCCCAATACTCCCCCAACCCAGCGGCACGAATATCATCTGCATATGTGTCATACAATGCAACAAAGCTCTCGCGGTCGGTAGTATCTTTCGTGATATTTTCTTGCATACCAAGGCCCAAAAGCGGTGCTGGGTCGATCGAAATAATACGCCCATCAGGATGACGAAACTCACATTGTAGGTGCATGTGGGTATGGAGCCCCGCGTCATCACCCGATTCCCCCACGCTCCCAATCACCGTCTGTGAACCAATCATAATTTCTGGGTATGTGCGCAATGAAATTTCACGAAGCATTTTTTGATATCGTGTAAAGCCGACTGCTGTGCTGTGCAGGCTCGTGTACAACGTGTGCAACACAAATCCATCTGCCGAAACAATATGTGGATGAGACAATAGCACGTAGTGTCCATTGGCTAATGAATACCCAGCATATTCAAGTACCCCTTGCGTAATCGGGAATACATCTTCTCGATAGTCCGTTCCAAAATCGAGCCCAAGGTGAAACGAATACGGCAATGGTGAACTGGGGTTGTAGCATGCGCCAAACATCCCAAAAAAAGGATTGAGGGAATGCTCATTCAAAAGTACAGGAGGGCGACAAGCAACACGTTCTACAATATAATGATAGGCATAGTTCCAGTATTCGACATGTTCAGGATCGGGGACCAGGTGGCGGTTTTTTGGATTATCAAAATACGGTCGCGGAATCACACGATCTGCAATGGGTCCAATAGTGATAGTCGTCATATGCCAAAAGTATATCACGTATCTTCTGATGTAAAACTTATCTCAAAATATCTTCAATAATCTCGGGAAATTCTGGTGTATTGAAGTGTCCACGATCAGTAAATGTGCGTACTATCGCCCCCGGCAACTGTTGACTATAACGCTGTGCGTCCTCTACAGGAACATAGGGATCATCTTCACTGCCGTAGATATATACCTCCCTACACTGTTGCACAATAGGTGAATAGTCGTTTGGTGGAATGAAATCTCCCTCGTCATAACCATCGGCTTTCATATCAAACGGGGCCGCTACGAGCATAAGCTTATGCGCCGATAGAGGCATAATGTTCTCTGCCAAGTATTTTGCGAGAAAAATCCCACCCAATGAATGCCCAATTAAAATAACATCATCATTCAACAACGGAATCATTTTTTCGAACCATATTTTCCATACGGCATATTCTGCCATCCAACCGTTTGGCATTTGGGGTTGAATAACGAGAAAGCCCTCACCGCAAAAATCCTGTAATGTACTGCGCCATTTTTCTTTAAAAAAGTACTCTAGACTTTCGATATTCCTATTACGCACATGCTCAACATAACCTTCGTGAGTATCGAACACTTCGCCCCCCATGAATCATAACGATATGTTTTTTCATACCTATAAAGTATATCCAATTGAATAGCAAAACCCAAGATTGTTTTTAGGTAGAGATTTTTGTAATATAAAGAACATATGACTAACACACTTCACAAAGCACGAAGCAGCAAAGCCGTGCGCCTTATTGTTTTATTTATTATTATCGCATTAGCAGTCGGGCTGTGGTTCTATGGGCAAAAGAAAGAAAGCAAGCTGGTAAAAACTGCTGCGATCGTAG
>JACKGA010000004.1:0-75343 GCA_020632195.1 Candidatus Nomurabacteria bacterium
AATGCTGCGGAGACATTTGTAGAAGGCGTCCCCGTATATGAGACAACAGTGCTAATAATAACTCCTGATGAGCGTGTACATTCAGGTATGAGTGGGCAAGCAACCATCATTACGGGTGAGCAAAAAAATGCGCTTGCCATACCGGCACGCGCCCTGAGTCGGACGGGTCGTGACATCTATACGGTTACGGTACTTGACGAAAATGAAAAGACGAGCACGTTGGAAGTCACTCCTGGTTTGCGTGGTAATGATAGTTTTGTAGAAATTATCCAAGGTCTCTCGCTCGGTGATACTATTATTATGGATGCTCAAGCGGAATAGGTAGTAGTGTAAGAAAAGAATGTTAAGATATGTTCAAACGTCTTGTTCAACTAGGAATATCACTGCGCGTAGGAGCTATGCTTGGTTGGCGCCAAGTGCGCTATACGAGCGTCTGGACGACGGTGCTCATTATTATGATTATGACGCTTACGTTTCTCAATCTTGTAGCGGTATCTGGTATTCTCGAAGGAATCGTGGTGGGTGCTAATCGTGCCAACGAACAGCTGTATACCGGTGGGGTATTTCTTCGCGATTTACCCGAAGAGGATCATATCGTGCACACCCAGCAGATTATCTCGACACTTGAACATATGTCTGAAGTCAAGAGTCTTTCCGCGCGCTCTATTGCCAGTGCTGTCTTGGAAGCAAATGCGCTGTACCGTCGTGATTTTGATGCTCCTGCAGATACCGTACCGACATCACTCGTAGGAGTCGATCCTGATGATGAAGAATTTACCACGAATATTGCAGGGTCTTTGATAGAGGGTCAATGGCTCGATCCGCGTGAAAGTGGTTCGATTATCATTGGTGCAAGTTTACTACGAAAATATTCTGCTTTTGATGATCTTTTCGAGCCTTTAGAAGATATTTTTATTGGTGATGTTATAAAAGTTTCGGCATCGGGACAAAATATTGAAGATGTTGTAGGCCCAGATGGAAATATTTCACAAGATGCATTGAATGCTACCAGTACGCAAGAATTTGTGGTAAAGGGTATTTTGGATTCGAAGGTTGGAGAAGTCTCGACACGTGTCTTTATCACTGAATCAGATTTTCGTCGTCTGACGGGGCGCAACTCACTCAATGCCGATGAGATTGCTGTGCGCGTAGCTGATGATATTCCTCATACTCAAGTAAAATCAGCACTGGTGGATGCGGGGTTTGATCGCTACGCAAAAATCCAAACTGCCCAGGAAGCCATCCCAAAATTCCTTAGTGATATCAAGACAACCTTTGGTACTTTGGGTAATATTATTGGGAGTATTGGTATCATTGTTGCCTCAATTACTATTTTTATTGTGATCTATATTAATGCTATCACGCGGCGTAAGTATATTGGTATTTTGAAAGCTATTGGTATCCATCGTTCAGCAATTATTTTTTCCTATGTCCTTCAGGCGATGTTGTATGCAGGTATCGGAGCATTGATTGGTCTGCTTCTAGTATATGGAGTAATGGTACCAGGCATTGCAGCAAATCCAATTGATTTTCCTTTTGCTGATGGTGTCTTGGTAGCCCCTCTTGGGGGGACATTGATTAGAATGGTAGCATTGTTTGTGGTTACTGCATTAGCAGGATTAGTCCCTGCATGGTTGATTGTCAGACAAAACACTTTAAATAGTATATTGGGTCGTTAAAAGCGTACATTATGATTACGGGAAAAAATATTACAAAAACATATACGAATGGCATTATCGAGACCCAGGTACTGCGCGGTATTGATATTGATATTGATAAAGGCGAATTCGTAGCCATTATGGGAAAATCTGGAGCAGGAAAATCGACGCTCTTGTACCAAATCGGTTTACTTGATCAGCCAACCACTGGAGAAATTCTTATCGACAATACCGATGTGCTTACTCTTGATGATCGCCAGTCCACTGACTTTCGCCTCAATAAACTCGGCTATGTTTTTCAAGACTATGCACTGGTGCCTGAGCTCACGGCTCAAGAAAATGTGATGATGCCCTTGCTCATGCTTGGTATGTCTACCGATGAAGCCAAGCTCCAAGCAGCCCAATCTCTCGAGCGTATTGGTATGGGTCACCGACTGAATAATCGCCCCAATCAACTTTCAGGCGGGGAACAGCAGCGCGTGTCTATCGCTCGCGCTGTAGTACAGGACCCATTGATTTTGTTTGCTGATGAACCTACCGCCAACCTCGATTCAGCTTCGAGTGAAAAAGTAATCGAAGTGTTCAAAGGGCTCCATCGCGAAGGGCAGACAATCGTTATGGTGACACATGAACGTGAATACACGACTGAATGCGATCGAATTATTTATCTAGAAGACGGAAAGATAGTGCATGAAGAAAGGTTGAAATAACGTTACCATTTCTACTTGGGTCTATTATTTATCTACTCAATAATTGAATCATGAGCCCCGTCTTTGCGGGGATGACACACCTGGCCTGGATGTGTATAATTTAATCTATGAAAGTTTACCAAAAAATTCTGACATCATGGCGCCGTTAGTTTTTTTCTATTTTTTATTAAAACTAACCATTTTTTATTATGTCTGAATCTCAGAAAAAATTTCAAAACATTGTATTAACAGGGGATCGACCGACGGGGCCACTACACTTGGGTCACTATGTGGGATCGATCCAGAATCGTGTTGCATTACAAGACCAATACGAAACGTGTTTCTATATGGTGGCTGACGTGCAAGCTTTAACCGATAATGCTGATAATCCACAAAAGGTGCGTGATAATATGAAAGAAGTAGTACTCGACAATCTCGCTTGCGGTGTTGATCCTCATAAAACTACGATGTTTATTCAATCTATGGTTCCAGAAATTGCAGAGCTGACAGTATTTTTTATGAACCTGGTAACCGTAAATCAACTTTCTCATAACCCGACGATTAAGACTGAAATGAAAGAAAAAGGATTCGAGGAATCGCTCCCGCTCGGTTTTCTCGCGTATCCCGTTTCTCAAGCCGCAGATATTTTGTTTGCAAAGGCAAATACTGTACCCGTTGGGCAAGATCAGATGCCAGTAATCGAGCAGGCAAATGATATTGTCAAAAAATTTAATGCAATTTATGGCAAGGAAGTATTTCCGTACATCAGTGGAGTCGTGGGTGATCATGGGCGACTTGTCGGCACCGATGGAAATGCCAAGGCAAGTAAATCACTCGGCAATGCTATTTTTCTTTCTGATACTCCAGAAGAGATTAAGAAGAAAGTGAACAGCATGTTTACCTGCCCGAGTAAAATCGCAGTTACTGATACCGTTACTGCAGAAGAATTAGCTGGAAATGTGGTCTTCCAGTATCTCGATGTTTTCGATCAAGATACAGCTGGCGTAGAGAAAATGAAAGAGCAATACATGAATGGCGAAATAGGGGACAGCGTCGGCAAGGCGCGACTGATTGAAGTTCTCCTGAATCTTTTGAACCCTATCCGCGAACGACGAGAAGAACTTGCCAAAGATCCAGAATATCTGGAGAAAATCTTGAAAGAAGGAATTGAAAAAGCTCACGCACATGCACGCCAGACGATGGTAGAGGTCAGGGAAGTGATGAAGATTGATTATTTTGATAAAGATGCAGAAGCGTAGATTCTCTATGGAGAAATGTAACATTCAACCAATCGGAACATATCTTGAGATTGACTCTGCAGGCTATTTAATTCCTGAGGTTTCTTTTGAAAAAATTCAGGAGAAGTGGAAGCCCCTATTGAATGATTATATTGATCTTGTAAGAAAGCATTACGGGGCAAACACGCACAGTATCTATGTGCGCGGGTCAGTTGCAAAAGGAAAAGCAATTGATGGAGTGTCTGATTTTGATGCTATGATTGTAGTCAATGAATATGAAGACAATGAAACTCGTAAGATATGGCTCCAAGAAGTACAAGAAAAACTTTTGAGCACAGTTCCTTTTGTTACCAAGATCGAGATGGGCACCTATACTCCACAAGATATTTTGTCTAGTCCAGACAGGGTACTTTTGAAACTCCAATCGTTATGTGTATATGGAAGTGATTTGCGGGCAGCAATTGAACCGCTTCGCCCTGGGGCCCAGACAATTGTGCATGCACATCATTTAGAGCGGGCATTCAAAAAGACATATCAAAAATTTGCCGAGAAAAATATTTCTCCAGAAGATGTTCAAAAATGGTGTACCTGGATTATGAAGCGCATGTTACGTGTCGGGCACGAGATTGTGGCAGAGCGCTCGCAGCGATTCACACGAGAGTTGTATACTTGTTGGGAAGGCTTCTCAAAATACTACCCGCAGAAAAAAGACGATATGTATCATGTTCTTGAATTAGCTATCTACCCAACAGAGAGGAAAGAAGAAGTACTCGATGTTCTTGATGGTATAGGGAAGTGGCTTATTGGCGAAGTTGATGTACTGTTGAGTTAGGTAATGTTTACTTCGTATCCTTCAACCTCAAACTCCAAACAAGCCCAAGGGCAACGGTAACTGCCAAGGCGATAAAGATATGACGATTATCAAGATG
The DNA here is from genome assembly GCA_020632195.1 of Candidatus Nomurabacteria bacterium. GTDB lineage: Bacteria > Patescibacteriota > Minisyncoccia > Phycocordibacterales > UBA1006 > JACKGA01. The sequence goes on from JACKGA010000004.1 coordinate 4,515, forward strand.
AAATGCGCCGATCAAGAATGAAACAATGATAGGAGCTATGATATATGCCAAAGGGCGTGTGTTTCGATAATACGACATATAGGACACATCATCAGCGGTCACATGTTTGAAAAAATAGGTTTCATTCATGACTTCAGTCATACTAGCCCCGACGCGTGTCCCAAACATCAGAAGCATCCACCAGAGCCAAGAAATGCCAGTGGGCATGAGCGCCATCCCAAGTGTTGCTCCTGCCATGATGAGTAATCCCAGTGTCAGGATTTCTTTCTCACCAAGATAGTGATCAGCAATATATCCTAATGGATATTCAAAGATGATAAAAGCAGTTAGCATGACTGTAAAGATAATCCCAATTTCACTCCACGACAGTCCAATGTTTTGAGAAAGATAGAGTGGCGTGTAAATCACCATCACGACATAAAATGTCTGGAGAATCATATTGGTATTAAAAATCATACGTAAATCACGATTCTGAAAAAAAGTTTTGAGATTCATATGCGGTCGTTCATGATGGTGTGAGGTGTGTGGTGTGAAGGATTCAAAAAAGAAGAGAGCGAGTACTCCAGCCAAAGTAATCAAAACCCCTGCGATTGCATAGACTGTCAGATACCTACCTGTTTCTTGAACAAGAGATCCAGATATAAAAGGCATGATAACCCAAGCAATATTCATCATAGTCAGATAGACTCCACGCATCGTTCCCGTGTTTTCAGGGTTGCTGTAGTGAGTGATGACGATATCAGCCAGATAAAAAATACACGTATTGGCAATCAAGTAGAGGACAAAGAAAACAATGGCAAAAGGTGCTAGTTTGGGTGCAAAAATAAGGCCAGCGAATGCGACTGTCGAAATAAATGCTGCACTGGCAAGAACATACTTTACAGGAAAGGAATACTTGAAAATTTTTGGCAAGAGAAACACAATTATCAATGCAAAAAGTGAACCAAGAGAATAGAGAAGTCCCACAAGGGATTCCTTGAGGTGGAAGACTTCGGTGAGCATTGATGAATCAAGGAAAGATACCAATGCCATATATGATGCGAAAAGAAATGCAAAGAGCCACAACGGCCAGAGTTTCATATAATTTTTCATATGGCGAGTATTGTATCATAAATAAACTCCCTTATACGTAAGGGGGTTTAGGTTTGTCTTGATGAATCATTTTTAAATTATCTATACACTTTCTTTTATATCAAGGTGTTTTTCTTTCGATTCTTCTAAATGTACGTTTCTTGACGAAACAATCATAGATGAAATTAAATTCATCACATACAAATTTTTCAAAAGTAAAAAACTCTTTTCAAAAGAGTTTTTTACGCCAAAGAAAAGACTATATTTTCAAGCTACACTCCTAATACCACTGGTATAACCAACGGTTCTTTATGAGAGTGCTGGATAAGAGCCTTGGTTACACGTTCTGCAAGAAGATCTTTGATTTCATCAAAATCAGCTTGTTTCTTATTTTTCATGTAGGTTTCAACGGTACGCTTAGCAACACCACGGACTTTGTTGAGCATATCTTTTGATTCACGGAGATACACAAATCCGCGAGAAATAATGTCAGGAGATTTTTTAAGTTTTCCTTTCTTTACGTCAAGTGAAACAACAATAACAAACATACCATCATGATGCAGTGCTTTTCGGTCATCCATCAATACTTTGTGTAGAGGCCCGACATATGATCCATCGACTACGGTAAGGGGAGCTGGAATTTTTTCTTCCAATTTGACGAGCTCAGTTCCTTTGTTACGGATCTCGACAATCGTCCCGTTTTCTGGAATAACGATATTGTCCTGACTCACGCCCAGCTCGCGACGCGCCATGTCTGCGTGCATGCGAGTCATATAGGGCTCCCCGTGGACAGGCATAAAGAATTTGTAGGGGACTTGTGTATGGATCCACTTCAATTCTTCGCGTGTCCCGTGCCCAGACGCGTGAACGAGGTTATCACTATAGGTAATAACATTATAGCTCCCTTTATAGAGATTGTTTTTTAGTTGAGCGACACTGTAATGATTTCCAGGTACGACAGAGGCAGAAAGAACAATGGTGTCCGACTGTTGGAAGCGTACTGATTTATGTGTCCCATTACCGATACGATTCAGCGCTGCGTATTCTTCGCCTTGGGCACCAGTCACTAAGGCGACAATTTGGTTGGGTGGGTACTGATCCATCTCATCAATCGATATGACATGACTAAAATCAGTGAGCTCCAGAGCCTGAGCGATACCCATATTGCTCTTGATAGAGCGCCCTTCAAGTGCAATATATTTATTATACTTCTTTGCGCTTTGCATGAATTCCATCAAACGTTCGACCTGTGAAGAAAAGGCTCCGATAAAAACACGTCCAGGTGCTTCGCGAATAATGGTATCAAGCGTATCTACGACTACGGCTTCACTAATTGACCAGCCTGGCTTTTCAACACCGGTAGAATCACAAGTCATCAAGACAATATTTTCATCTTTCAAAAAAGCATATTGGTCAATTTCTGATTGATGGACTTTTCCATTGTCACTTTCGACACGTACGTCACCCGTTGAGAGAATCCCTCCATAGGGTGTCTGGATAATCACTCCAGTAGAGTCAGGAATCGAGTGAGTTAACCCAAAGAATTTTGCTTTCAAGCTTTCAGAGAGCTGAGTGTAGTCAGTCTGCTCATCAATAATATTGATAGTTATTTTATCTTTCAAGTGCGGATACTCTTCAAGTTTTTTGTAAATAAACATGGCACCGAATTCGCGCGTGTAGATGGGTGGAAATCCAAGATCTTCAATGACATAGGGGATACCTCCTACGTGATCAAGGTGCCCATGAGTAATGACGAGAGCTTTAATCTTTTCTTTATTTTGCTGAAGGTAGATAGTATTGGGAATGGTGTAGTCGACACCGGGAGTATCGGGAGTCGAAAATCCAAATCCTGCATCAATAATAACAATTTCATCACCAAATTCGATAAAGGTCATATTGGTGCCGATTCCTTCGACTCCGCAGACAGGCACTACACGGATATCTCCTTTGGCCAGCGGAGGAATACTTTTGAGCATTTTTTGAAATTGACTTTCATCCTGTGAATAGCTCGTACTTGTTTTTAGTTTTTGGATAGTACGGAAGGTTTTGCTGGAATTACGAGATCGCGTCGTGCCAGCACGTGGGCGCCCTCCTCCTGGTTGGGTATTTTTTTGATGATAATTACCTTTTTTACCATGATGATATTTTTGAGTATGCGATCGATCATCAGTACCAAGATTCTTTTTCTTTTGAATATGCGGATTTGGTTTTGGCTTAAAGGACTTACTTTTGGCAACACTACGCTCTCCTGTACGAGAGATACGCGTACCATTGGTAGCATGGTTATGCTTGCGGTGTGTATATGAGTGACGTTGTCCCGAAGTCGCTGAAGCGTTTTGTGGTTTTTTTTCTTCCATGATATAGAGGAAAAGAGATAGCTATATATCTAATTTTGTTTTTCAGATAGTATAGACTCTTGTTAAGGTTAAAATGAATAAATTAAAAAGTAAATGAATACAATCGCTCACATTATCAATGCACGTAGGCATGTCCTGATAAGGATGAGATCATGATTCATGCCAAGCGACAGGGAATACTCTCTATCACATTGCATGATGCATGATCATGTATATTTGTTTTGAATACGATAGTTATTTTGGTGTAAAAATATTCCAGACAGAAACACTTTTTATATACCATTTGTATACTAATGAAAATCGTTCACGTGGCGTATCAATGACATTTGGAAGTGCTGTATGAAGTCTGGCTGGCATCTCGTAGATGACATCTGGGGCATAGAGCATTATTGCTGTCCGATCTTGGGCCAAGAGTGCGTCAAAATCAGAGTAAAGCGTCATGCGAGTCGCAGCGTCATATTCTGTATGTGCTTTTTTCAGAAGGGTGTCGGTAGCATTATTAATATATTGCGTAATGTTTCGCCCAGGATCTTTTTGTTGTGATGAGTGCCAAAAGGCGCTCACGCTTGCGGGGTAGGGAATACTCATTCCAAAAAGCAGTACATCAAAATCACGCTTAGGGATCACATTTTCAATAAGTGCATCGCTCGTGTATATATCCAAATCAACTTGTATCCCATAGGAACCGAGTACCTCACGTAAGTATTCTGCCGTTGCAATCAGGTGAGGTGCATTGCTTGTAGCAAGCGTAAAGGAGAGTTGATTGGAAGAAGTATCTTCCAGCGACGAAACAATCATAGCACGTGCCGGATCATATGTCCAACCTTTTTCTGCTAGACGCGCATAGCCAACCTCGGGATCGAAAGGTACAGTAAGTGCGCTATCATCAAAAGAGACACCAAGCACGCCCGATCGAGCTACCCCATAGCCATTAAAAAGATCTTGGAGCAAGGCTTCCTTGTCAATAAAATATTCAAGTGCATGCAAAATGGAAGAGTCAGAAAGGGGTGAAGTACTTTTCTTTCCTACAAAGAGACCAAATAAACGATTCATATGTATTTGTTCGAGGCGCTGACCCGAGGGGAGTGTGTGCGTGTTTGTATATTCATCCACAAAGCTATCGACACGATGAGCATCAGAAGCGGCGTATAAAGCTTCATACGTTGATAAAATACGATAGGTTATTTGTCGTAGATAGGGTGTGCCGAGGGTAAAATCTTTGAAACGATGCAGTACAAAGGAAACGGGGAGTCCATTCTCGTCACTCTCTATACGTTTGATCATAAAGGGACCTGAGCCAATAGGTTGGAGCATATAGGGACTGAAGACAACATCTTCATTGAGGTCTGACCAGATGTGCTGAGGGAGAATACCGAGTGTTGTTTGGTCAATAAAATCAGCAAAGGGCTCCTTAAGCTCTATTTCGATTGTTGTGTCGTCAATCTTTTGTATCGTGATATCTTGCCACTGGGCGCGTAGATTAGGATTTTCATTGAGTGTTTGCGCTTGGGTGTAGGTAAAGACAATATCATCAGCTTTTACAGGGTAGCCATCATGAAAAACGGCATCATCACGTAAGGTAAAAGTGTAGGTACGCCCATCTTCAGAGCGAGTATACGATTGTGCAAGGTCAGGGACAAAGACCCCATCTTCGATTTCGCGCATGAGTCCCGAGTATACAAGCATCGCTAGATCACGTTCAGTGGTGCTGGTAGCATATAGCGGGTGAATAAAGCGAGGTGTTCCTACAGAACCCTCAACAATACGCCCCCCGGACTGTGGCCAAGATGTTGTTGATTGATGTGAAAGACCGAAGACTAAAGAAAAGAGAAAAATAAGAATAATGCTTATAGCAATTACCGTCAAAAGCTGCTCAAACGGAGAGAGCGCCCGGAGACTTGCAAGCATACGATTGTAAAATGTGTCTCGTAATGTAGACATAAGTAGACATGAGAAGGTGAGCGCACAAGGGAGAGCTACTCATCTCAATAATAAAAAGAGTATTCAAGAATTTCTCTGAGAGAGCGCCGTACCGAGGGGCGACATTTCATACCACCACATTCGTCGTAACCACACACGCAGATGATCAATCGTGTAGTTTAGAAGAGAATACCCAAGATACCCAGTGCAGCAAATGCAACACCAGCAATAATAGTCACATTGAAAATGAAAAGTTCAAAACCACGACGAGTCGTATGGACTGATTCAAATGAGCTTCCACCTCCGAGTGCCCCCTCGATGCCGGATCCGGTATTTTGAAGAAGAATACCAATGGCAAGGATGATTGATACAATAATTTGTAGAATCGTAATGATGTTCATAATGTCGATAAGCATAGCCGAAGGATACAAAAGTGGCAAGTGGAAAGTGAACAGAATGATCTGTCTGGAGTATGTCAATGGAGTAATATTGGTTGGTGCTTGCAACTTTCAACATTCCACTTTACACTGTCCGTATGGTTCAGTATCCCATTACACAACAGAAAAAAGAATCACTTGAGCATGAGCTTCATACGCTGACTCATGTTGATCGTCCCGATATTCTCAAACGCCTCGACGCTGCACGTTCACTTGGTGATTTGAAAGAAAATGCCGAATATCATGCGATGCGCGATGCACAAGGGAAAAACGAAGCACGAATTGCTGAGATCCAAGAAATTCTCAAACATGCTGTGATTGTTGAAAAATCAGACAGTGGTATTATCGGCTTAGCATCAGAGGTTGTTGTGATCAAAAAGGATGCCGATGTAGAACAAGTATTTACTATTGTAGGTCCTCAAGAGGCAAATATCTTAGAGGGAAAAATCGGTGATAATTCTCCCCTCGGGCAAGCACTTATTGGTAAGTCAGAGGGGGATACTGCGCTTTTTGAAACTCCAAAGGGAGCCGTTGAGTATTTTATAAAGAAAGTACAATAAATCATATTATTTATTTTTTTAACCCTCTATTACTTTTTATTATGGCATCACTTGAAGAACTACGGTCAACGAGAATTGAAAAGCTCCAGATACTGCGCGATGCTGGCATGGATCCTTATCCAGCAGATGTTACCCGTGACTTTTCACTTACTCAGATCAGTGAGCAATTTTCTGAACTCGAATCATCAGTCCAAAATCTTTCGATTGTTGGGCGTATTATGGCGATTCGTGGATCGGGCGCGATTATGTTTGTCGTGCTTGATGATGGTACGGGTACCTTCCAGGCAGTCTTGAAAAAAGATGAAATAAATGAAGACCTTTTCCAGCTCTTTAAAGATACGGTTGATATGGGTGACTTTGTTCGATTTTCGGGCATTTGTTTTACTACCGAACGTGGGCAGGCGAGTCTTCTCGTAAAAGAATGGAAAATGGCTGGTAAGGCTCTCTTGCCACTGCCTGACAAGTGGGATGGGATTCAAGATCAAGAAGAAATTTACCGCAAGCGATATCTTCAGCTTATCGCTGATCATGATGCTTTTGTGCGTTTCCAAAAACGTACCGAGGTGATTGCATATATTCGTAATTTTCTTAATGAAAAAGGTTTTATGGAAATTGAAACACCCATTCTTCAGAATCAAGCCGGGGGGGCGATGGCACGCACTTTCAATACACACCACAATGATCTCGATATGCCCATGGTATTGCGTATTTCTCTGGAAATCGAACACAAAATGATTATGGCAGCAGGATATCCTGGCATCTACGAGATTGGTAAGAATTTTCGTAATGAAGGATCTGATCCGACACATATTCAGGAATTCACCATGCTCGAGTGGTATGCCGCATATCATACTCTTGCCGAGAATATGCAATGGACCGAAGAACTCCTCAAAAATATCGCCCAAGATGTCATGGGGACCACCATCTTTACCGTATATGACAAAGAGGGGACTCCAACGGAAGTAGATTTTGGGGGCACATGGCAACGTAAGCGTTTTGGTGACTTGGTCCAGGAAAATGCTGGTCTGGATATTGCTACAGCGAGTATCGATGATATCAAAGCAAAAGCACAAGAATTCGGTGCTCCTGATGAAGATATTGCTACCACTGGGCGTGCTAATCTGCTTGATTTTATTTATAAAAAATCTTCACGTAACAAGATTATCAATCCGACTTTCGTCACTGATTACCCAGGAGACCTCAAGCCACTGGCACAACAGAACGAAGACGGCACGGCACGTGTGACACAGCTCATCATTGCGGGGGCTGAGATCACCAATCAATATGCAGAATTGGTTGATCCACTGCGCCAGCGCGAACTGCTTACCACGCAATCAGCTGCCAAGGAAGCAGGTGATGAAGAAGCCATGGATATCGACGAACGATTCCTGACCGCAATGGAACACGGCATGCCACCAATGACCGGATTCGGGATGGGTATTGACCGACTCATGGCGATTCTTACTAATCAGAAAAATCTACGTGATGTGATTTTCTTTCCGATTATGAGGGAGAGGGAATAAGTATTGACATATATATTCATATGTGATATATAGTTTATTGAATCGAGGACCTTGCATGAAGCATCGTTTGGTAGTTCAATCACAATAAAATATATACGTCATGACAAAAGTTGCAGACAAAACCTTAGCACAGTATGTTAAGTTCCAACACGATATGTTGGAGAGAGTTCTTAAGGGATCAGTTGATCCGATAGCATTAATGAACGCACAACGTCCATTAATCGGTCAAAAGGCTAACCCTTACCTCAGATTAATCTCAGGAGGTGAAACCGTAACGATTTCTGCTTGCAAGGGCGGGAAGAATGCAAACATCTATCACGCCAAGAAAACGTTTCCTGGATACATAGATCCTGATTTCAATAATTACGGGATCAACCTACCGCAACCAACAACTGAGAAAATTGATGTTGATGTGTACGAAATGTACAACAAAGACGCAGATTTCAGAACCTTGTTTGGTTCATTAGGTAGTGACCTAAAAAGTTGTGCCTTTGAATCTCAAGAGCAGATTGAAACATTCTGCCAGGAGAACAAACAATGGTTACGCACAGGTGGCTACGGAACATTCTTCTTATTTACTGAAAAAGTAAACGGTGAAGAAAAGTTCTTCGTTGCGGGCGTGTACTTCCGCTCTGGTGAGCTGGGGGTGGTCGTGCGCCACTTGTCGGATGACAATGTGGAGAATGCGAGCGGTGCACACCGTATTGTGGTACCTGCTACAAAAACCTCGGATACTCAGAGCTAGACTCTCAGATCCTCAATACCTTAGACCCTTTCTTTTTCAAGATTGGGTCTTTTTGTTTCCTATTTTCCTAAAACCCATTTCTCAACTTTTCCCCAGGTTTCACGCTTGTGGGTAAGTGTGGGATGAAGTACAATATATGTGGGATGAAGTGGGAAATATGTGAAACACTTAATTTATAACGGTTTCACACACTTTGACAGATAAATATCTCGATTCGGTTGTGGTGTTCTTGCCTCTTTAATTTAAAAAATTTGCCATAGACATCACACACGTGAGGGCATCACAGCCGAGTCGGGATAATCAGTCATGTCTCCTCTTACATCCTTTTCTATATATGCTTATTGGTCAATTTACACACACACTCGATGGCAAAAAGCGTTTGTCGCTTCCGTCAAAATTCCGCAAGGAACTCGGTAAGACCGTAGTCATTACGCGTGGTCTTGATCAGTGTTTGTTTGTGTACTCTTTGACTGAGTGGAAAGAATTTTCTGCACAATTGGCACAATTGTCGATGGGGCAATCAGAATCACGTGCATTCAACCGTTTTCTCCTCGGAGGAGCAGTCGAAACACCAGTTGATTCAGCAGGGCGTATTTTGATTCCTGATTTTCTGAAAGATTTTGCTGGATTGGAAACCAAGACCATTGTCACTGGAGTACACAATCGTGTCGAAATTTGGAATGAAGAATCATGGAATGCATACACCAGTCAGGTAGAAAAGCAGGCAGATACTCTAGCGCAAAAAATTGGTGAGATTGGCATGATATAGGAGTGGTAAGTTTCACGTAGAGATATGAGTACTGAGCTCGAACATAACAAGGGAGGGAGAGAGTTCAAGACCAGCACTCATAGCTCGCAGGCTATGCAACACATCACTGTTCTTTTACATGAGAGTATTGAATATCTAAACATCAAGCCTGATGGTATCTATGCCGATGGAACGCTTGGCGCAGGAGGGCATAGCCGATTGATCGCTGACCAACTCGATAAAAAAGGAGTGCTTATTGCGACTGATCTTGATGAGCGATCGCTGGTGCATGCGCGCGGGTTTCTAGATTCACTACGACCCCAGATACATCTCGTTCATGGTTCATTCACCCACCTTCCAACTATCGCACAAGACCTTGGGGTCGATGGGTATGATGGAATCCTTCTTGATCTCGGCTGGAATAGCGACCAATTTGCCGACTCAACCCGTGGATTTTCATTTCAAGTTGATGGGCCATTAGATATGCGTTTTGATACTTCGGATGCAGTCACGAGTGCAGCTGATATCGTGAATACCTGGAGTCAGGAAGAGTTGATGCATATTCTCAAAATCTATGCTGACGAACGCTGGGCTAAGAATATTAGCGAAGGTATCGTCCAGACGCGCACGAAGGCACCGATTGTAACGACTTTCCAGCTTGTCGAGATTATCCGCGAAGCAATTCCAAACCGATTTCAGCACAAAGGTATTCATCCAGCCACCAAGACCTTTCAGGCACTACGTATCGCCGTGAATAATGAACTCGCCCTTCTTGAAGAATCGATCCCTCAACTCGCACAGACGCTTCGTCCTTCTGGTCGCCTCTGTATTATTACATTTCATAGTGGGGAAGACCGGATTATCAAACATCTTTTTCGCCATCTCGCGCAGACCGGTAATTTCTCTTTAATTGAAAAGAAAGGAATCATACCGAGCAAAGAAGAACTCGAGAAGAACCCACGATCGCGCAGTGCCCGCCTAAGAATTCTTGAGCATGTTGAGCATAAATAAATCCATACTCTCATTTTTTATATACATTATCAGAAATTATTTAAAATCATCATATGACGACACAACGTACACAATCACGAAAAAATACACTGAGCATGCTGGTGCATATTATGGTGTGTGCTGTGGCGCTACTTTTGATTACCTACATCTATTTTGTTTTTTCTACAACATCATTGATTGCCCAGCATCGTGTTGCCGACAATGACCTTGATCAGCTTGTCGCTCAACGTTCGGCTCTTGAGTATGAGTACCATATGACATCCGAAGAGTTGTTTACGCTTCCTATGGAAAATTATGAGCTGGGCATCCCTGATACATTGGCATATATCTCGCTTGCCGATGGTGTGAATGTTGCATTTGCATCAGAAAATGAATAATCTTTATATCGTTCTATGAGTGTTGTTCCGCGTCATATGTTCCATAAACGCCTGTACGTAGTGTACGGATTCGTTGTCGTTGTGGCGCTTATTATTATCTATCGTTTGGTGCATATTCAACTGATTCAACACGATACGTGGGCGCGTATGGCGGAGAATCAATATGTCGGAGTGCTTCCTGGAGTTACTGATCGCGGGTCTATTTTCTTCACGACGCGTGATGGCCAACGTGTTACTGCGGCGACCATTCAGCGTGGTTATAAAGTATTCATCAATCCTTCTGTTATTAGTAATATTGATGAGGTGATAACGCAGATACAGAGCATACTTCCTGATTTAGAATTAGATAGTGAGCGAATCCGTGAGCGCGCTGCACGTACCAATGATACCTATGAGGAAATTATTTGGCGCATTTCTAAAGAAGAGGCAGAGGCTATCAGAGATCTAAAAATCGATGGTGTAGGGCTTGCTTCAGATCAATGGCGGCAATACCCCTCACACCAGTTGGCATCTCATATTGTCGGCTTTGTGGGCTATAATGAAAATATTCTTGAGGGACGCTATGGATTAGAAAAATTTTATCAGTCTACTCTCGTTCGTTCTCCCAATAAGCAAGTAGTAAATTTTTTTGCGCAAGTATATAGCGATGAAGCTAGTATTCGCGATACGACACCCTCGCACGAAGAAGGTGATATTGTCACGAGTATTGAGCCTCAGGTACAGACATTTCTTGATGCTGAAGTTATTGATATTCATGAAAAATGGTCTTCTGAACAAACGGGCGCTCTGATACTGCGCCCATCAACGGGAGAGATTGTCGCGCTTTCTACCTCTGAGCGTTTTGACTTAAATGATCTTTCTGGTATTAGCAATGACCAGCTTGCGAATCCTTTTGTTGAGCGTGTATATGAAATGGGTTCTATCATTAAGCCATTGATTATGTCGATGGCATTGCAAGAACAGGTAATTAGTCCAAGTACGCCATTTTACGACTCTGGTTCAGTAAAGGTAGGGAAGTACACTATTAGTAATTTCGACAAACGTGGGCGCGGGCAGATCACGATGACCGAGGTCTTGCAACAATCACTCAATACAGGAATGGTATGGATTTCCCAACATCTCTCTCGATCGGTTATGAAAGATTATCTATATAAGCTTGGATTGAATGAGAAGACGGGTATTGATTTACCATATGAAATCAAAAGTCTCACGAGCAATCTTGAATCTGGTCGAGAAGTAGAATATGCCAATGTTTCATTTGGGCAAGGAATTGCATTGACACCAATGGCTACCGTGCGAGCACTTTCTGCGCTTGCTAATCACGGTACTCCTACACATCCCCATATCGTGACAGCTATCGATAAGAAGCAAGGAGGCGTTGTCGCGGTAGTTCCGCCAGTAGATGAACAAGTTTTTACTCAAGAAACCGTTGAGCAAGTGACACGCATGCTGGTCGGTCTTGTCGATAATTCATTCAAGAATAAGTATCCTGCGCTAGAAGGATATAGTATTGCGGCTAAAACAGGGACAGCCCAAGTTGCCAATCCACAAGGTGGATACTATGGAGACCGCAACCTCCACTCATTTTTTGGTTACTTCCCAGCATACGATCCCGAATATCTCATCTTTTTCTATACTATTTATCCCAAGCATGTACGTTACTCTTCAGAGACACTATCAGGGCCATTTATGGAAACAACGCAATTTCTTGTCGAGTATTACAATATCCCACCCGATAGGATTGTGGTGGAATAACATTTTTCAAAAAGTTTTTTCAAAAAATCACACCAAACCTAGTGTGGGGTTGCTTTTTGACGCTCTTTCATATATGTTGCATATATCGCCTGTGTGATGTGGTGATATATTATTTTTTAAATTTTTAGAGACTTATGAATACAACACTTTTTTCAAAAGCATTTTTTGTCGGAACTATGATTTTTGTTTTGCTTTTTGGTATGTTTACGTTGGCAATACCACATGCATCAGCAATGACGTATGTGACCGCAGGAGGTGCTTTAGACCCATACCCATCACTGTATACGACAGGATATCAGACACTTCCATACTATAACTATGCATACTATGGAGAGGGTATGAATACAGCTTTTTATCAACAAATGGCTCAATTTCTTGCATACCTTAATGGTGGTTCATACTACGCAACCCCATCATATACGTATACGCCAGGAACTTCCTCATCGTCTCGTACGAGCTTTGATAAGCCAGACGTAACAACAGATGACGCCGAAGATATTGGTAACCATGAGGCAGAATTGAATGGGGAGATTGATATGAACGACGCCGAAGACGGGCTTGTATTCTTTGTGTATGGAGAGAGTAGAAATAGGGTTGAAGATGTCGAAGATGAAGATGAATACCGTGACATCAATGAGCGCGGAGACAGTCTTCAAAAAGTGAAAATTGACAGTAGCTTCGACGGAGACGATGACTTCTCTGAAGATATCGATGGGCTTCAGAGTAATACACGCATTTATTATCGTTTGTGTGTTGAGTTCGAAGATGAGAACGCAGACAAAACACTCGAATGTGGTCGTGTAGAGCGTTTCGATACCGACTAGTGAGCATATATGAGTTTTTTAGAAAAACCCCAGACATAGATTTCGTCTGGGGTTTTCTTTTCAGGTGTCGATTGTGATATAATGATGACCTATGAATACATCATCATTACGTATGCCTGCAGTTATCATTGCAGCTGGAGTTATCGTTACTGGTCTTATTATTGCTTTTGCTGCTGGAGCTTTTTCTGGGCAAGGAAAATTTGTCGAAGTCAAAGGGCTTTCTGAGCAAATCGTCAAAGCAAATCAAGGGATTTGGTCGATGTCGATCGATATCAAGTCTAATGATGTGACGGACTTGTATAACCAAATCACCACCACCACTAACACCATCACACAATTCCTCCTCGATAAAGGATTTGAGGTAGAAGAGATCAATAGCGCACCTGTAAATGTCTATCAGGATACCTATCGTGAGGCGCTCTATCGCTATAATGCGAATTTGAACATGTCTGTCTATACCGATAAAGTCGATCTCTTGCGTCAATCATCACAAGAAACAGCACCTCTCATACAGAACGGTATTGTGTTCAATAGTAGTTATGTTGATTTTCAATTTACTGATATTAATGATGTCAAGCCTGCAATGCTTGCTGAAGCTATTGGCAATGCTCGCGCCGCAGCACAGCAGTTTGCTGATGATGCTGGGACACGCCTCGGGGCAATGGCACGTGCCGATCAGGGAGTATTTAGTATTACCGATAAAGATCAAGGATCGCCCGAATATAAAAAAGTACGCGTGGTATCGAGTGTAAGATATTTATTAAAATAATACTTATTTTTAATTTTTTTATGAAAAAAGGATATATAACCAACATAGAACAAGAAACAGTATCAAATAACAATTTTAGAAAAGTTCTCTACACAAGTGAACATATGCAACTCGTCGTGATGTCTCTTGAGCCGGGTGAAGATATTGGTAAAGAAGTACACAAAACTATTGATCAATTTATTCGTATTGAATCAGGTATGGGAGCTGCTTTTATCAATGGTATCGAGACATCTATTCAGACAGGGGATGCTGTTGTGATTCCTGCAGGTGCAGAGCATAATATTACCAACACAGGAGATATGCCAATGAAACTGTATACACTCTACGGTGGACCCGAGCACAAAGACCAAGTGATCCAGGCAACCAAGGCTGATGCTGAAGCTCGCCACCCCCACGAGCGCTTTGATGGAGTGACGACTGAATAAACTCTAAGCAAACATTTGATTATTTTTGACCGATCAAAAAACTTTACAGTTCATCAAACGGGCTTTTGATTCTTCTTTTTGTGTGACTGGTAATATGCGTGTAGAGCTGTGTTGTTTTAATATTCTTATGACCAAGAAGTTCTTGCACGATACGTATATCAGTGCCATTTTCAATCAAATGTGTTGCAAATGAATGTCGTAGCGTATGTATGGTTGCATGCTTTTTGATACCAGCTTTTTTTAATGCTTTTTTTAAAATTTCTTGCACACTACGTGCCGAATATTTTCCACCCTTTTGTCCTTCAAATAAATAATCCTTTGGTGCATATTCCTTAAAGTATATTCGTAGCAATAATAGTATTTTTTCTGACAATACTACCTCTCGATCACGATTATTCTTGCTTCTAGAAATGCGAATAACCATGCGATGAGAATCAATATCCGCAATTTTTAACCTCAACACCTCAGAAATACGCAACCCTCCGCTATATAGTAATGATAAGATTGCTCTATGTTTTATATTTTCAATAGTGTCGAGTATTCTTTTTACTTCACTCTGAGATAATACATTAGGGAGCTTATACTCTTGTCTATCGGGGTACATGTAGTCAATAGTAATCTCTTCATCGAACACAAGTCGGTAAAATAAGCGAATAGTTCCTAAGATTGATTTTTGAGTAGAAAAAGATATGGAATCTTTTTGAATAAGTTTTTGTATATAGGTTTCAATTTCAGATGCAGAGATATTCTTTGCATTTTTATTAAAATACTCCAAAAACAATCTTATTTGTGAAAGATAGGTGCGAATAGTGCTTTCTGCATAACGTTTCATTTCCAATTGTTTTGCATATTGTATTATATATCCACTATTCATACATATATAACAATATCATATCTGAAATAAAAAATATATAATTTAAAAGTTACACTCAGCAATCAGTCGAGTTGCGTATATACGAGCGTTATACGACATATTGCTCGAAATACCTTAACTCAATAAAATGAAAAAGTGGGGCTAACTTTTTAAAATCTAATCTCTTTTCTTAAAATATGGATAAAAAAATCATAGAAAAAATATTTACTGAAAATAATCTTGGGGAAGTAAAATCTATCAAAAAGATTGAAGTTGGGTTTACAAATAAAGTTTATTCAGTAAATGAAGATTTTATTCTCAAAGTTTGCGAGGATGAAGAAAATGAAGAGAATTTCGAAAAAGAGGTATTTTTCTATGATTTTTTTAAGGATAAAATTCCTGTTCCAAAAGTTATTTTTTATGATAATTCAAAACAAATATACAACAAATTTTTTATTGTTTACCCAAAAATTCAGGGAAATAATTTATATGCGAAATGGCATTTGATGACAGATGATGAAAGGAAAAATATTATCAAACAATTATGTGAATTTTTGAAAATCATCAACAATGCAGACTATAAAAAATTTGTTGAAAAATTTAAAATATCCAATCCAATTAACTGGAAAGAATCTATTGAATCCAAAATCCAAAAATCTTTACAAGAATTAGAAACAAGAGAAATCTTATCAAAGGAGTTTGCTCAAAAAATCCAAACATTTGTTGAAGAAAATAAATTGGCTTTAGATGAGCAAAAAATTTCTCTTGTTTATTGGGATGCTCACTTTGATAATATTCTCGTAAAGAATAATGAGATAGTGGGAATTTTGGATTTTGAAAGAACCGAATTAGCTTCAATTGATTTTGTATTGGATATTTTAAAAAGAATGATGAATTATCCTAAAAAATACATGTCCGAAGAATCTGAAAAATTTGCCAAAAAAGAAGACTATGAAAATTTGCTAGATTGGTTTCAGGAATTTTATCCAGAACTATTTGATTTTAAGAAATTAGAAAAGAGATTAGATTTATATTGCATTGAACATGATTTGAAAGACTTAATCGGATGGCCAAATGTTATTGAGTTAAAACAACAGTTAGCCACAATAGTAAAATATGATGGCCCCACTTTTTAAAAAGGAATCGGTATTTCGAGCAATACGCAAGGGGACGTTGCACTTTCGCTCCTATCGTCGCTCACCCTCGTATAACAAAGGATATGAGGTTCGAGTCTTGCAGACTCTCAACCCAAATTGCTCGTTCCTCGCAACTTCTCATATCCTTAAACGTTAGCAGAAATAGAATTATAATTTTTTACATTTAAAATAATTGAAACTATGAAACTAATAATAATTTTTGGGCCTATGGCAGTAGGTAAAATGACAGTTGGTCATGAATTGGAAAAAATAACAGATTTGAAACTTTTTCATAATCACATGACTATTGAATTAGTTTCTCCATTTTTTAGTTATGGTTCAGATACTGGAAGAAAGTTAGTTAAACTTTTTCGTAAAGAGATTTTTGAAGAAGTGGCTAAAAGTGACTTAGAAGGATTAATATTTACTTATGTGTGGGCTTTTGATCAACAATCTGACTGGGATTATGTTGATGAAGTTTGTAACATTTTTGAATCCAAAGGAGGTGTTGTTTATTTTGCAGAACTTGAAGCAGATGTAAATGAAAGAATTGAACGCAATAAGCATCCGCATAGATTAAAACACAAGCCCACAAAAAGAAATCTTGAAAGATCCGAAAAAAGTTTAAAAGAGTATGATGTGAAATTTAGAATGAATTCAAAAAATGGAGAAATCAAGAGAGAAAATTATGTGAGAATTGATAATACAAATCTGTCTCCTGAAGAAACAGCCCAAAAAATTAAGGAAAAGTTTCAATTATAAATAAGGAGAAAAATTATAATTCTACTTGCTCCCGTTGGTCGCACCACGTTGCACTCTCACTACACTGCGTTCCGTTCGGGTCTGCTAACACAGTATATCTGGCTCGCTCCTGCCGTCGCTCGACCCATATTTGCCAAAAACTCATTGATTTTTAAAGGAATTTTGGCAAACATCAGATATACTGAAACGTTGGCGGTAATCATAGCAGACCGAATCGAACATGAGTAAAAACAAACAACATAGAGAAAACATAAAAGCTTGGAAAAAAAAACAAGAAGAGGATTTTTTAGCCTCTTTGCCTTTTTCTGAACAAAAATTCCAAGACTTATTTGACTATCTGGATAAACAACTTGAAAAGACTCCTTGCGAACATGATTTTAGACTGACTAAAAAGTTCCTAAGGAGAAAGTTGATAAATTTCGATAAGCACATTGACTTTTTTATAGAACATGGTGGTGGTTGTGACTGTGAAGTATTAATGAACATGGAAGAATTATTTCCAAATTCGGCAGAAAATGAACCCATAATAGTTCAAAAATCAACGCCTAGAGAAAAAGTAAATGAACTGATTCTGACAGACCTTGAAATTAAAAATATACCAGCACCTTGGAAACTATTTCGTTCAGATGACCAATATGAATTTCAGTTTGGTAAAAACAGTGACATAAAAGTCATATTGACTGAGAGTCTTAATAAAAGAGACTGGACAAATGAAGACTATTGGAAAAAACAATGGGAAAAACTGACAGAATTAAAACTCAAGTCGGACTGTGAAATCATTTATGACAAAGTAAACCAACTTGATTTAGTGACTGTGAAAACAAAGGACTGGATTCCAGTTTTAACATGGATAAAGCCAACAGAATCTAAGGCTTGGGGATTTTTATTCAGAACGGAATTAAGTAGATTTCGTGGAGATATGAATGAGTTGAAAAACTTACTGAAAAAGATTGATAATAAATGACATACCGCCAACAATGTGTATAGTGCATGCGGGTTTCAGCGGTTTTCGGGCGTTTGTGGCTCGTAAAAAAAGTCGGTGTAACTTGATAGTTAATCACTCCGTAATCCCGCACGACACCATACACTCAACGTTATATTCAATTTATTTTTATGCCCTACAATGGTAAACTTTTATAAATTTAACTTCTTTCTATAAATATTATGAAGATAGCAATAATTTCAGACATACATGAAAATTTTCACAATCTTGTTTTGTTTCTAAAACAAGCTAAAAAGTATGATGCCGAAAAAATCATATTTCTTGGTGATTTCATAAACAATGGTATCGCTAAGACATTAGCAAGTTCAGATATTCCAGTAATTGCAATTTGGGGAAATAACGATGGAGATAAAGTTGCAATAACTAAAACCTCTTTATCTGAACAGAGCAATATGACAATTGGATTTGATACATATGATTTTTTAGAGATTGATGATAGGAAAATTTTCATTACTCATTATCCGCTTTTAGCAAAACCTATGGCAAAATCAGGAGAGTTTGATGCTGTGTTTTATGGGCATGACCACAAAAAGAATTTAGATAAGATTAATGACTGTATAATTGTTAATCCTGGAGAAATTTCTGCCCATAAAACAGGGACAGCAAGTTTTGCAATTTATGATACAAAAGCGAATAATGCTGAAATTATTGACATTGAAGGCATTGTTTCTACCAAAACGAAAGAGGCTACTGAACACTTGAAAAGTATGAAGTTTACCTTCTCAAAGTCTAAGACCCATGAATACTAACAGGCATAAAATAAACTTCTCCCTTCGGTCGACCACGTTGCACTCCCACTCCGCTATCGCTTCATTCGGATCGCCTAACACAGTAATATCTGACTCGCTCGTGCCCATACTCGACTCATATTTGCCAAAAACTTATTGGTTTTTCAAAGAATTTTGGCAAACATCAGATATACCGAAACGTTAACTAGATTTCTCTTTTTGTGACTCCACGGAGAATTACCCGTCCATATTTTCACCTCGTTCGGTGAAAATATTACCGAGTATAAACTTATAGTTCTTAATAAAACCAAGAAATCAAAAAGACCCGGCGCATGCGCTATCCGAGTCTTTTTGATTTTGTGACTCCACGGAGAATCGAACTCCGATTTTGAGAATGAGAATCTCACGTCCTAGCCGTTAGACGATGGAGCCTTTCATGCTTATGAAAAGCCACATAAGCATAGCTTAGGTTTTCTTAATTTTCAAGCAAGGGTCGCTCGACATCATCAATTTCAACATTGATTGATTCTCCAGTGATGCGTGTGACATCTTTATCAATTTTTCTGAATTCTTTACTTGCGCCATTGTAGTGATTGACAGTTGTCGAGAGAGTTTTTCCTAATTTATCCAAATAATCTTCGTAGGCAGATAGGTGACGCCCGAGCTCACCAACACGCTTCTGGATTTCTTTTGCTGACTCTTCGATCTGTAGTGAGCGTAGCCCTTGCAATACTGTCTGCAAGAAAGCAAGAAATGACGTAGGGGAGACAATTAGGACGTTTTTCTTGAAAGCGTACTCGATCAAGTCTTGAGTATTGATTTTGGCAGCACCAACTTCATTGACCAAGAGATCGTAGTAAATAGCTTCATGCGGTATAAACATGAAAGCAAAGTCCATCGTATTTTCGTCTGGATTGATATACTTGCTCGTTTCATCAATGCGCGTCTTGATATCTGATTTAAATAATTTTTCGAGCCGGTCAATTTCTGACTGTTCGCGTGCATCGACAAGACGGTTATAATTTTCAAGAGAAAATTTTGAATCGATAGGAATAATACGCTCTTTGACGAAGACTACCGCATCAACAATTTCGCCATTGGTAAAACGATATTGCATTTGATACGTCTTGGGCGGCAAGACATTTTTGAGCGTTGTCTCGAGATAGTATTCGCCGAGAATGCCGCGCTGTTTTGGATTTTTGAGAATATCTTGGAGGTTTTTGAGCTGATCAGCAAATCCGACAACTTGTTTGTTGGTCTCGTCTAGGCGCACTAGTCGCTCGGTCACATTTTGAATGGCCTGGATACTGGTGCGAGACTGTTCACGCAGCGATTCATTGAGATGTTTTGATGATTCATGTAAGCGCTCATCGACGCGCTGGGTCAAGGTGGCGAGTTGTTGCTGGATAAGGTCGAGCCCGGTGGTGTCTTGTTTCTGTTGTTGGGGTTTACGAAAAATAAGCACAAGCAGAAGTCCGAAAATAGCACAGGCAAGGATAATGGTAATGATAAGAAAGATATTCATGCCGACAGTGTAACGCTTGAGAGAAATTTGGGCAAATAAAAAATACTAGAGAACCTCTAGTATTTTTTACCTTTTGAAACTACTAAATTGTTTTTGGTAGTTTCTGAGCTGACTCTGCCATAAAGGTTATTGTATTCTTATTGTGAATAAAGTCAGTCATTGGTTTTAAAATACCTTTTTCTCTCAGTCTGTTTATTTTTTTCAGAGCTGCATCTGCAGTTGCTTTGAAAAAAGTGACCTGAAAAAAAAGATTTTTACTTGGCGAGCTCAGCTCGTCGATTATTATTACACTCATGTTGTTTTTTTTGATTCGGATTTTATTATACCAATTTCACTATATAAAGTCAATAATTTATGTATCTACTATTTCTCAATTCCCAATGCCTGCTCCAGTGTATAAATCCAATCCGTCTCATCCTGATCGGATTGTCTTTTTTGCGCCAAAAGCCACTCGAGATATCCACGATCTTCTTGAGCGACATCTGATACTTTTTTCCCGTTATGCTTCCCAAAGGCAAATTTACCAATCAGTGCCGGCTGTGAAGAAAGCTCAATCATTTTCTCCAATACATCTTTTTCTTCCGCAAGATCAAATTCTTCTTGAGTTTTTTTGTATAAGCGTTTAAACAAAAGTTCAAGAATAATTACATCACCCTTGGCATCATGCGCGCGAATTGGTTCGTCGATATCTTCATCGAGCTTGAGCAAGTACCGCAGATACTGCATATTGTGACGCTTAATCATCATATCGGGATCAAAATGGCGCACGAGTTTGAGCGTGTCGATACTTTGTGTGGGATGAATGTTTTCTTTTATCAGCATGTCTATATCAAAAGGAGCATTGTGAGCAATAATAATGACATCATCAGATTCAAGCATGCTCTTTATTTCAGCATATTCTTCTGAACGTTGGAAAGCTGGGCGACCTTCGACCATTTTCTCAGTAATATGATGTACTGCCATCGATTCGATACTGATAGGAATAGGTGGCTTATAGAGTTTGTCGAACATGGTGTCATATGCTTCGCCAGGCCGTTTCCATGCGAGCTGACACAAACGGTCAGTGGGTTGGTTACCAGTGGTTTCAGTATCGAGGAAGATGAGTTGGAAATTAGTATTCATATATCCTTAGTATAACAAAATATGCCATGAACATATAAATTATTCATGGCATGTTTTTTGTTTCTTACTCTTCAACTTCTTTACTTCCTTTGGCGACACACCAATAGGATAGTCTTTTTTTCATATTACTTTTACATGAATACATAGCAATAAACGCGCTATCTTCATCAATCATTTTATTGATCAATGCTTTTAGTTTGTAGTTGGTTGCACCAAAGCTTTCCTGTGAAGTTAAAATATCAGCTTGCGTGCGATGTGCTATATGGAAACCCAATATTACTTGGTTTGTCTCCGCAACACATAATGCTATAAAGGCTTTTCCTGTGGGCAATTTTGCTAAAATGTTTCCTTGATTACGAATCAGTCCGTATATTTGCGACCCTTCGCGAGTAAAAGATTCCCGTGAAGTTACGAGCACTTCTTGTGAAACTTTATTTATTGATTGTATCAAAGGTCCAACATCAGCATGCTTGTCCACAAACCTTGTATAGGTAGTAGTGATTCCAGGGATGGGTAATTCGAATTTTTTCTTCATATTCTTCTATATTTTTAGTACAAAATACTATTTTAATAAAAAATGTCAAGTTTCTAAAAAGAAGGTTTTTACGTATACTTTAATACGTACTCATATTTAAAAACACTACAGAACTATGTCACTACAAACACAAATCAAAGAAGATATGAAAGCAGCGATGAAGGCAAAAGAATCACAAAAGCTGATGGCTTTGCGTGGCGTGCTTTCTTCTTTTACCAATAAACTGGTCGATCTTGGTAAGACGCCGCAGGACGAACTCGGTGATGATGATGCCATTGCAGTTATCAAGACCGAAGTAAAGCGTCGCAAAGATTCTATTCAGCAATATACCGAGGCGGGACGTCCAGAGTTGGCGGAAGATGAGCAACTCGAACTCGACGTTTTGTCAGTGTATCTTCCTGAGACAATGTCTCGCGATGCGATCCGTGAAATTGCGCAGAAGAAAAAAGATGAAATGGGTATTACCGACAAGTCGCAAATGGGTCAGTTCATGGGAGCACTCATGCAAGAGCTCGGTAGTACTGCTGATGGAGGAGATGTAAAGGCAGTTGTAGATGAGCTGTTGGGGTAATTTTAGAACAAAAAAGCAGGCGACCGTACGGTCGCCTGCTTTTTTGTTCTACGATATATCATTTCATCTTAAGGTAGTGCACTTGCTCATATACATGACATGTTTTAAACTATAGATATATGTCATCTATACTCAAAATTATCGCGTATGCGTTTCTTATTATTGGTATTGCTTATGTGATCCCTGGGATTTCTGTTGCAGGATTCTGGCCGACGGCAGTTATTGTAGGTCTTGGTTTTGCTCTTGCGAATGCATTGATTCGTGCAATTTTTTCATCAAGTAATATGATCTTTGCGATTATCGCTTTGGTGCTCAATGGTGCTGCAATTTGGCTTTTGGGTCATTATGTGAACGGATTTGATGTAACTGGTTTTGTTTTCCAAGGGACAGCACTTTCGAGTCACATTACGGCACTTGTCGGGGCTATTATTGCTTCGCTTGGCGTCTATTTGATTAATGAAATTCTCTAGCACCATGTGGTCGTGGTTGAGAAAAAAGAAAAAGTTGATTACACACAGTGGATCATTCCACGCCGATGATGTTTTTGCTGCGGCAACGCTAAGCTTATGGCTTGACCGAGAAGGTTTTCGTTATCGTATTATCCGTACACGCGATGAGAATCGCATTGATACCGGTGATTATGTCTTTGACGTCGGAAATATCTACGATCACACACAACGAAGGTATGATCACCATCAGCGCGGTGGGGCAGGGGAGCACCATAATGGTATCCCCTATGCTGCCTTTGGTCTCATTTGGAAACACTATGGTTTAGAGGTGTGCCAGGGAGAGGAGCGTGTATGGCAAGATCTCGAAGAGCGCTTTGTCCAACCACTTGATGCGACTGATGTCGGGGTTGATATTTTCCAAACCAATCAGTATGGAGTGAGTCCTGTAATGTTGCAAAGTGTGATTCACTGGCTTGATGCGAGCAAAAGTAGCGACAGGCAATTTATGGCGGCTTTTCAGCTTGCACGTACCATTTTGCGCAATCTTATCGATGAGCGTATCGAGCGTCAGCATGCCGTAGAAGAAATTCGTGAACTTTTTTCATTGCAAACCGATGAAGGCGATACTCCTATTGCTCTTTTCGACATACCCTCGTCGCGTCATATCATTACCGAAGCTCTAGCAAATCTTCCCGAGGCATCCGACACTTTGTATGCTATTTATCCTAATGAAGAATTTGAAAAATGGAGCGTGCTTGCATTACCACAACATGCTGGCACATTTGATCTGCGTCAGCCACTGCCCGAAGCATGGCGTGGATTACGCGATGAAGTATTACAGGAAATAACAGGTGTTACAACGGCACAATTTTGCCACCCAAGTGGTTTCTGGATGTTTGCCTTGACGAAGGAAGATGCTGAAGAGTTGGGGAGGAAGAGTTTGGAGGAATAATAAAAATCAAAAATATTGTTTTCGCAAAAAAAACGCACTGAATCATATTCAGTGCGTCTGTACTACCTTTCAACTTTAGTCAATCATTTCTAGGATAAATCCAATCATAACTAAAGTAAGCACAATCAAAATAAGATACAGCACGGTAGACTCAAAGATATCAATTCGAAAACTATTAGATTTTTCAGTTTTTATATATCTAGAAAAACCTGGGTTTTCTTGCATCTGATTCAGCATTTCTAGGGATATATTTCCAACAGCATTGATTTCATCAATGGAGGGATTAGTGCCAAGGATAATGGGCTCGGTCGATCCATGCCGATAGAAGACATAGCCAGAATCAGTTACTGTTCCATAGAGCGTACGCTCAGCGCTTGTTTTCAAGAGTGATTCATCCAGAGATTCCATGCAACTTGTTAATAAAATTAAAGGCAGTGCGATAAAAAAGATTATTTTTTTCATGTTATAAAGATTTTGTTTATCTAAAACTAGCATATATATATATCAATATGTCAATGTTTCTTGTCATGCGCATTCTGCTACACTCTAGCCATGTCATTGATTGATGAATTACAACTCGACCTCAAGGCGGGCCACGGTGGCGACGGTGTGGTGCGCTGGCGCCGAGAAAAATATCGCCCTATGGCAGGACCATCGGGAGGTAATGGTGGAACAGGTGCTGGGGTCTGGGCCGAGGCAGTTTCGGATCTTGCGTATTTAGACTACTATCGTCATAAAAAGAAGTTTCAAGCTCCACACGGACAACCTGGTGGAAGTGATAGTCTAGAGGGCAAAAATGGGGAAGACCTTATTCTTAAATTCCCGCGTGGGACAGTCATTACACGACAAGGTACAGGTGATACCTGGAGCCTTGATGAAGTAGGTCAGTGTGTCCAGCTCCTTGCGGGTGGGCGTGGTGGGCTGGGTAATGAGCATTTTAAATCATCACGCAATACAACCCCCTATGAATCGACATCAGGTCAGCCCGGCGAAGAAGATACTTTTGCTGTAGAGTTACAACTTTTTGCCGATATTGGTTTGGTGGGATTGCCGTCAGCGGGGAAGTCTACACTCCTGAATACCCTGACGAATGCAAAATCAAAAGTTGCCGCTTATCACTTCACTACACTAGACCCTCATCTTGGCGTACTTCCATCGGGAAAAATTCTTGCTGATTTGCCAGGTATTATAGAAGGTGCAAGCGATGGAAAAGGACTTGGTTTCAAGTTTTTGCGTCATATTCGTCGCACGAGTGCAGTAGCGCATGTAGTTTCTTGTGAAAATGAAAATGTTGTTGCGGTATATCAAGGTATCCGTGAAGAGCTAAAGAAGTACGGTAAAGGACTCGCTGAAAAACCAGAAATAGTCATTCTTTCAAAAATCGATGAATGTTCTGAGGACGAATGGAAAAAAAAGCAAAAGGAATTAGAAAAAGCTTCAGGCGCCATCGTCATTCCAGTGAGTGCTTTTGACGATGGACGTATCAGGTACTTGAGTGAACAATTGGCTCAGTTTATGAAATAAGCAGAAGATGACAGATAGAATCTATTTGATATAATAGACAGCATACGTATGCATAGACAACTCTCATGGAAAAAAATTTTCATCAGCACACTTTTAATGGTGGGTCTCTTTTTATCGTTTACCCCTACATATGCTATTACTGTCGAGGAACGTCGTTCAATCCTCGAAGATGAACTGAAGCAACTCGAAAAAGAAATTGCCCAGCAAGAGGCACAATTGGCTGATCAAAAAAAGCAGACAGGTTCAATCAAACGTGATCTTGATATTATACGTACTGAAATCAAGCAAAAACGACTTGAAATTGAAAAAAAAGAAAAGTTGATTTCAGATCTTTCGTATACCATTCGTCAAAAAAACTCGACGATCAATGAGCTTACGAGTGAGCTCGATCGTGAAAAGCAATCGCTGGCACAAATCTTGCGCAACATGCACACATTGTCATCATATACGTTTGTTGAATTTCTTTGGGGAGATGAATCACTCAGTAACATGTTTCTGGATATTGATCAGTATGAAAATATCCAAGGTTCACTGCAGGACTCTTTTTTAAGTATTGAAGATTTAAAAGAAAAAACTCGAGCTGAGCGTGAAGAGCTCAAAGCAAAACAAGATGCCGAATCTAATGTAAAGTATGCGCTAGAAATTGATAAAGCACAGGTAGAAGAGAAAGAAAGTGAGAAAAATACACTTCACCAGATTAGCGTCAGCCAAGAAAAAACCTATGAACAAGTCATTGCAGAGAAAAAAGAGCGCTATGATCAAGTAACCACGGCACTTTTCAATCTACGTGGTGTGTCTGGGGGAGCACTACAATTTGGTACCGCATATGAACTTGCCAAGCAGGCAGGTCGTACGACAGGAATTGATCCTGCATTTATTCTTGCTATTCTCAAGCAGGAAACTAATTTTGGTGCCAATACGGGTACTTGTAATCGCACAGGAGATACGCGCACCTGGCAACAGATCATGCCAGGTCCCAATGATAACTCATGGCGTGACGATCAAACTATTTATCTGGGACTTACCAAAACCTTGGGTCTCTCCGCGGTAGGACAACCACTCTCATGTCCTCTGGCGTCTGGCGGCTGGGGTGGTGCGATGGGAATTTCTCAGTTTATTCCAGCAACCTGGGCAAGCTATGGTGGATTTAGTAAAGCTGGAGTATATAGCGCATCGGCAGACCGTATTCGTCAAACTCTAGGATCTGGAGTTATTTCGAATCCATGGAATAACCTTCATGGTATCACCGCTACCGCTCTGTATATGAAAGACCTCGGGGCTGGAGCCAAGACGTATACTGCTGAGCGTGAAGCAGCATGTAAGTACTACTCTGGTCGTGGTTGTTCTGCTCCTGGTGTTTCAAATGCTTTCTATGGAAATGCCGTGATGTCACACAAAATAGAAATTCAGCAGAATATTGATATTTTGGAGGCAGGGTATTAGATACAACATACTTGACCCACATGATGCATTCGTATATAGTACTGCCCGTTATGAAGAAAGATATTCATCCGACAACCCACATGGCTAAGGTGACTTGCAATAGTTGCAATGCAACTTTTGACGTATTATCGACTGTCGATAGTTTTGATGTCGAAGTATGTAGCCAGTGCCATCCATTTTATACTGGGGAACAGCGTATCATGGACACCGCAGGGCGTGCCGACAAATTTGCAAAGCGTATGGCTAAGGCAGCCGCGTTGCAGTCACAAGCTCCAGCAAAAAAAGACGCTGAGAAAAAAGAAGTACCAACACAAGACGATTCTTCTGAGAGTGAATCAGCTGAAGCATAACTCTTTGAATCATTTTTCAAAAAGTCACTTCGGTGGCTTTTTGTGTTCGGACATATTACTATACAATACAACAACCCATTCTTTTTATGATTGAACTTCCTGATATCCAACAACTCAAAGATAATGATCGCACTAAATATATGGCGCTCGAGCTTGAGCGTTTGCTAGATTTGCGTGCAGAGACACAACACATGCTCGAAGATCCAGAGATGAAAGATATGGCACACGAAGAACTCGAACGTATTGCAAAGCAAGAAGAAATTATGCGCAAAGAAATTTTTGATATTCTCGAAAAAGAACGCGAAGAAGAAGAGTTCCCAAATGAGATTATCCTAGAAGTACGTGCAGGTGCTGGAGGTGACGAAGCCAGCCTTTTTGCCTATGAATTGGCAGTCATGTATGAACGGTATGCTGATATCAAAGGATGGCAATGGAAATTTATTGATGAATCTATGAATGATGTTGGTGGCTATAAGGAAGCTTCTATTGAAATTAAAGGAGAAGGAGTTTATCGTGCACTACGATTCGAAACTGGCGTCCATCGTGTGCAGCGTATCCCCGCAACTGAAAAACAAGGACGTATCCATACCTCGACTGCATCGGTTGCTATTATGCCAATTCGTAAAAAGTTCACCATCGAACTCAATCCCGGTGATCTTGAATTCGAAACCTCACGTTCTGGTGGTGCGGGTGGACAAAACGTAAACAAAGTAGAAACTGCTGTGCGTGTGATTCATAAACCGACAGGGGAGTGGGTACGTTCGACATCGCAGCGTTCACAATTACAGAATAAGGAAAAGGCTCTTGAAATGCTTCGCAATCGTTTACAGCAATTACACGATGAAGAACAAGCACGCAAATATGATGATAAGCGCGCAGCACAAATTGGGACAATGGATCGCTCTGAGAAAATTCGTACGTACAACTTCCCACAGGATCGTATTACCGATCATCGTATCAAGCAAAACTGGTCAAATATCCCTAAAATTATGGCAGGGGATATTCAGCATGTATTGGATGATGTGAGTGAAGGATTACAAGCCGAATAAAATAGTTGATTTTCATTCTATAACTTGATACTATCGTGCAGTACTTCTATAGAAGCATCATTCGTCTTGCATAAACGAGTGCGATACATTCATTGGTTGCGTGCGACTGTAGCTCAGGTGGTTAGAGCGCGTCACTGATAATGACGAGGTCCCAGGTTCAAGTCCTGGCAGTCGCACGCAATTTGTGAATCGCACTCGTTTGTTCAAGAAGACCCACTTGTTTCTACTATAATGACGAGGTCTCAGGTTCACGTTCTGGCATGGGATATTTTTTTTGAAAAATCATAAAAATATAATGCTTATTTTCTCTTGCTTTCTTTTTCCACAATGCTACACTTATGGGGCATATGAGTTCTCTCATATGCGGCGCAAAAAACAGTCTTCAACTACGGCCCCACTTCGGTGGGGTTTGTAGTTTCTAGATATGTTTTATAAAAAACAGAAACACACGAGACATTGTCTAGAGAGAGTCTTTCAAGATTTGTTTTTAAGAGAGTTTTTGCTATACTATCCACCGAGTCGTGGAAGCGTGTGTGCGTATCATGACTTCACTTGTTATGCATGGCATGACTTTTTTATTTTTGTATGGACGATGCCAAAAGACTTGAGCAGTTGACCCGAGAGCGTGATTACCATGTGACACGCATCTTTTGGAGCGGACTTAAGATTGCTATCTTATTTGCAGTGCCTCTAGCGGGGGCGGTTGCCTTGGTCAAGCTCGTGACGAGCGGGATATGGAGTGTCATTGTTTTGGTGATTGCATTCATTCTTTCATGGATATTAGTTATTCACACCTACATGCGACTCTCACGCATGATGACAGATCTTGATAGCGAGATCAGAGTATTACGTGAAAGACTTGGCATCACGTCACAACCCTATCATTATTACCCTGATGAATTAGAGAAGATAGAAGAAGAAAAGCACTAAGAGATTTTTAAAGGAGAAAATGTACACGGAGACATCATATGAATTTCTTTACTGAATTTTTACAAGCACAACGTGATATTCCTGGGATCGAACCCCATATACTTTTTGATGTATTTGGTATTCCTATCGCTACTTCAAGTTTTATGATCTTTCTGATCATCGTTCTCTTTTTAATCCTCGGACTTGTGGTGCGTTTTACTTTTCGTGTACAACCAACCAAATTCCAAGTGGTGTTTGAAGAGCTCTATAACGGTATTAAAAATCTTCTTACTGAAGTGGCCGATGGCGACTTCAAACGCGCAGAAGGTCTCTTGCCTATTATCGGTGCCATGTTTATCTACCTCTTGGTGGCGAACTTGATAGGTCTGATTCCTGGTATTTCTGATATTACCATAAATGGTGCTTCCGCTTTCACGACACCGACAGCTGATTTCAATACAACACTAGGTCTTGCGCTTGGATCAGTAGTAGTGATTAATCTTATTAGTATGTATGAATGGGGGATCTTTGCCTATATTGGGAATTTCATCAAGATTAAGCCAGTAATTGTGGGATTTCGAAAAAGCGCTGGAGAAGGAGCATTGGCTTTGGTGGATCTTTTCGTCGGCGTGCTTGATATTATCGGTGAAATTGCCAAGGTAATTTCTCTATCAATTCGTCTTTTTGCCAATATGTATGCTGGGCAAATCCTAGCGACGATCCTCATGGGGGCATTTGCATATGTGGTGCCAGCAATTTGGTATGCTATGGGAATCTTTTCTGGCGGGATGCAGGCGATGGTGTTTGCGGTACTCGTAGCTGCTTATTACATGTTGGCAATTCCAGGTAGTGAGAACAATGAATCAGAGAATGATGCCCTTGAACACATCCTTGACAAGGTTCCGGTTGTGGCAAATGTCGCAGAGACAGCGTAATACACGTATGGTGTATTGTGGTGTGTCTGGGCCATTGGCTCGCATCATTATTTATTAATCATTATTTTTTGATGAGCAGTATATATGAGTTTCCTCTTCACGGGGTGCTGGTATATGATCGCTCAGGTATAACAGTATGGAACAAGAAGCAGCAAAAATGATTGCTCAAGGTATTCTCGGTCTTTCAATGATGGGTTCAGCCGTTGCCGAGGGATTCCTTATTGGTAAGGCATTGGAGGCAATGGGGCGTAACCCAGATGCAGCAGGTACGATCTTTACTCGTATGTTGATCGGTGTTGCATTGGCAGAATCGACTGCGTTGTACGCATTCGCATTGTTCTTCCTTATCTAAGTATAAGCAAGGAAGATAATATATGCGTTATCTTTCTTGATTTTTCTTTCCTATGAATATTATTGATATTTTAGGAACAATTGGTTTTGATTGGCAAGTTGCATCGGTAAACTTGGTGAGTTTTTTAATCATTTATTGGATTCTCAAAAAATTTGTTTTTGACCACGTCAAGAAACTTATCAAAGAACGTCGCGAAACAATAGCCGCTGGCTTGAATAATGCCGAGGAAGCCCAGACAGCTCTTGCGCGAGCTCAGGAGGAAGCAACAGGTATTACTCATCATGCTCAGCAAGAAGCACATACTTTGATTGCCTCTGCAAAAGAACGTGCTGAAGGTGTTGCTGACAAGGTGGTACATGATGCTCAGCAGCAGGCGCAATCTATCGTTGCTGATGCTCATACCCGCGGTGAGGCAGATATTGCCGATATGCGTCAGGCGCTCAAGAGTGAAATGGCTGACATGGTCATTGCTACAGTCGCAAAAATTACTCATGAGAATATGTCTGCTGAAAAGCAGCAGTCACTTATGAATCGTGCGGCTGATTTGATCGCCCAATCATAATATACAATTGTTATTTATCTCTATGGTCCCTTCATCATCACAATTAGCAGATGCTTTGATCGCTTCCGTACACACTTCGCCTGATACGATCGATGCCAAAGTTCATTCGCTTGTCGCTTTTCTCAAGAAATTTCATCTTGCATATTTAATGCCAGAAATTCGTCGGCATATCATGTATCGTTCTACGCTTGAGTCAGTCACTCGTGGATGTCATATTACAACAGCCCTACCACTCGATGACCAATCGCGTGATCGGTTGTTGTCGGTATTGAATGTTGCAGGCGATGCATATACCATGGCGGTTGATGAAGACCTTATTGGAGGTGCTCTTGTTGCGAATAAGGGGATCTTATATGATGCGAGTCTTCGGACATCATTGGAGCGCTTACGTATTGCGCTCAAAAACTAAATCTTTTTATTATTTACTAGCTACCTATACACAATTATGAGTACACAAGATATTATTCGACAACTACAGACAAAGCTCGATTCATTCGAATCTGGAATCGAGGCGGTAGAATATGGAACGGTTGTTTCCATCGGTGATGGTATTGCACGCATTACAGGGCTTTCTGGGTGTATGGCTTCAGAAATGCTTGATTTTGGAAATGGTGTTATGGGAATGGCTCTTAACCTAGAATCAGATATGATTGGAGCTATCATCCTCGGTAATGGTTTGACTATCAAAGAAGGGGATACGGTAAAACGAACCAGCACCATTCTCTCTATCCCTGTTGCCAAGGGCATGGTAGGGCGCGTTGTGGACCCATTTATGAAGCCAATTGATGGTGAGGGCGACATTACCACTGAAGAAGTGCGCGCTATTGAAAAAGTCGCTCCGGGAGTCATGAGTCGACAGCCTGTTGATGAACCGATGCAGACGGGAATCAAAGCAATTGATGCTATGG
The DNA here is from genome assembly GCA_020632195.1 of Candidatus Nomurabacteria bacterium. Lineage (GTDB taxonomy): Bacteria > Patescibacteriota > Minisyncoccia > Phycocordibacterales > UBA1006 > JACKGA01. The sequence continues at coordinate 36,705 of JACKGA010000004.1, forward strand.
TACCGGTAGGTCGTGGACAACGTGAATTGATCATCGGGGACCGTCAGACAGGAAAGACGACGGTTGCGATTGATACCATCATCAATCAAAAAGGACAAAATATGAAGTGTGTATATGTAGCAATTGGGCAGAAAAAGTCAAAAGTTCGTCGTGTTGTAGAGCAGCTTCGCTCAGCAGGCGCTCTCGAGTATACAACGATAGTGTTAGCGGGTGCATCTGACCCTGCTTCCTATGCATATCTCGCGCCATATGCTGGAGTGACGCTTGCAGAATACTTTATGGACCAAGGAGAAGATGTCTTGATTGTCTATGATGATCTTTCAAAGCATGCCGTAGCATATCGTGAAATTTCACTACTTCTTCGTCGTCCACCGGGACGCGAGGCGTATCCTGGTGATGTTTTCTATCTTCACTCACGCTTGCTCGAGCGCGCGTGTCGTCGCAATGCCGAACATGGTGGTGGATCAATTACGGCCTTGCCAATCATCGAAACACAAGGAGGAGATAACTCTGGCTACATCCCTACCAATGTGATTTCTATTACTGATGGTCAGATTTTCTTGGAAACAAATCTTTTTAACAAGGGGATTCGTCCTGCTATCAACCCAGGAGCTTCAGTATCTCGTGTAGGTGGTTCAGCACAAATCAAATCAATGAAGAAGAATGCAGGGAAGCTCAAACTTCAGCTTGCCCAATTCCGCGAATTGGAATCATTTGCACAATTTGGTTCTGACCTTGATGATGAAACCAAAAAACAAATTGAGCGTGGGCGTCGTTCGGTGGAACTTCTCAAGCAGAAGCAATATTCACCACTCCATGTGACTGAGCAAGTTGCCTCTATTTACGCACTCAATACAGGTTTTCTCGATATAGTTCCCGTTGAGGAAGTGCTTGCATGGGAAAAAGGGCTCTACGAATATCTTCATACATCACATCAAGATATTTTAGATACTCTGGCGAAAAGTTGGAGCGATGAAATCGAAGAAAATCTTAAACAAGCTATTGAAGGTTACGTCGCAGTGTATAATAAATAAGAAAGACACCCACTCTATTTCATTTTACTTACTATATGGCATTACAGGCAAAAGTTATCAAACAAAAAATCGAAGGTGTTGGTAATATCAAAAAGATTACCAAAACTATGGAAATGGTCGCTGCGAGCAAGATGCGCAAGGCGGTCGAATCATCGATGTCTTCACGTCGATATGCTGACGGCGCGCTTGAGATTCTTGTTCATTTGTCACAAGATAAAGACCTCCAACACGCTCTTATGACACCGCGTCCGGATGCAAGAAAGGTACTCTTTGTGATTGTCTCATCAAATAAAGGATTATGTGGCGGGTATAATGTTAATATTGCGCGTAAAATTGCTGAATCATATCGTCTTCACCCTGACTATGAAATCGAATGCATTACTGTAGGTAAGCGCGCTGAGCATATTGCGAGATACAACAATCTTTCTATTATTGCTAGTTTTACCGAATTTGCTGATACAGCCAATAGTAAAGATGTTCGTGCATTGACTCAGGTTATGCTTGATGCTTTTCTCGAGACTGATACCTATGCTAAAGTCATGGTTGCATATACACAATTCATTAAAACCATGGTATATCAGCCAAAGATCGCACAACTTCTCCCAGTACAAACAGAGAGTATGCATATGGTGATTGATCGTGTGAAGCGCGATAAAGATGAGATTCTAGAATCTCAGAAAGATTCAATAATTCAATCAAAGCCCTATACATTTGAGCCAAGTCCTGACATTATTATTGATTCAGTAGTGCCGCAGCTCTTGAAAGCAGTTATGTATCAAGTGCTTCTTGATGCATATGCTTCAGAACATAGTTCACGTATGATGGCTATGCAAAGCGCTACTGAGAATGCAGGTAAGTTACAAGATGAGTTGCGTCTGACATATAATAAAGCCCGTCAAGCAGCTATTACACAAGAGATTGCAGAAATCGCTGCTGGTGCCGATGCCTTGACCTAAGAACTCTCACACGAAGAACCCTTCCGGGTTCATGTGAAAAGATTGCTGATTGAGCTGTCATTTCACATGAGTTCAGAAATTTGAATTCAATTATTCATTAATATACGTTTCGAAAAATTATGAGCACTACAGAACAAAAAGGAAAAATCACCCAGGTGATCGGGCCAGTTGTCGATGTCCGTTTTGATGGCGAACTCCCTGCAATTTATAACGCACTTACCGTTACGCAGGGTAATGATATCGTAACTCTTGAAGTCCAGCAGCATATTGGGATGCACGAAGTGCGTGCTATCTCTATGAGTATTACTGATGGTTTGCAACGTGGGCAAGAAGTCAGCGATACTGGAGCTCCTATTTCAGTACCGGTTGGTGAGGCTGTTTTGGGACGCATGTTTGATGTCGTAGGAAATCCTATCGATGAACAACCAGCACCTACAACCAAGGATATGTCGCCTATTCATCGCGAAGCGCCAGATTTTGCACGCCAATCAACAAAAACAGAAATTCTCGAAACAGGTATTAAGGTGATTGATCTTATCTGCCCATTCCTTAAAGGAGGTAAAGTTGGACTTTTTGGAGGTGCTGGTGTCGGCAAGACTGTAGTGATTCAAGAGCTTATCAATAATATTGCCAAAGCGCATGGTGGATACTCTATGTTTGCAGGAGTAGGGGAGCGCACCCGTGAAGGAAATGATCTCTATCGTGAAATGCAAGATGCTGGCGTTATGGATAAGACGGCAATGGTTTTCGGTCAGATGAATGAACCACCTGGAGCACGTGCACGCGTTGCCCTAACAGCGCTGACGATGGCAGAACATTTTCGTGATACCCAGGGGAAAGACCTTCTTCTTTTCGTTGATAATATTTTTCGTTTTACTCAGGCAGGATCAGAAATCTCAGCTCTTCTGGGACGTATGCCGTCAGCCGTTGGATACCAACCAACGCTGGCGACCGACATGGGTGCCCTCCAAGAGCGTATTACTTCCACGGATAAAGGCTCTATTACTTCCGTACAAGCAGTCTATGTACCAGCCGACGACTTTACCGACCCAGCACCTGCGACGACCTTTGCCCACCTTGATTCAACCGTTTCATTAAATCGTTCGCTTGCTGAATTGGGTATTTATCCAGCAGTTGATCCGCTAGACTCATCTTCGACGATGCTCTCTGCAGATATTGTTGGAGAAGAGCACTATACCGTAGCGCGTGAAGTGCAGCGCGTGCTCCAGCGCTACAAAGATCTTCAGGATATTATTGCTATTCTTGGTATGGATGAGCTGTCTGATGAAGATAAGTTATTGGTAGCGCGAGCGCGTAAAATTCAAAAATTCCTCTCACAGCCATTTCATGTTGCCAAGCAGTTTACAGGACAAGATGGTGTCTATGTATCTATCGAAGAAACCGTTCGTGGATTCAAGGAGATTTTGGAAGGGAAACATGATGATGCGCCAGAGCAGTACTTCTATATGAAAGCAGGTATTGATAGTGTCTACGAAGGGAATGATGAATAAGGTATTTTTTCTATGTTATTAACATTAGCAACAACTGAAGGTATTCTCTATGAAGACACGGTATCCGAAGTAACGATTCCGACTCTTGAGGGTGAAATTACTATCCTTTCACAGCATATTCCTCTCGTCAGCGTTCTCCGCCCTGGTGAGATGCGTGTGGTGAAAGACGGTAGTGCAACGCACTTTGTTATTGGCGGTGGGGTGCTTGAAATGCGTCCCGACAATACGTTGATGATTCTTTCCGATGATTCCATTGCTTCAGCTGATATTGATGCTGAGGCATCACGTGCGGCATATGAACGGGCACAGACAACGCTTGCACATCGCGAACAGCTTACTGAAGAGGAAATCAAGGAGTATGAGTCTATTATGTTTACCAATTTTAATCGCATGAAAGCGGGAACACGATTCAAGTAACGGAACTGTCGAGATAGTCTGGAAGAGAAAGATGCCATGTATTATCTCGCAAGAGAGTGTGGCATTTGAATAGTATGATGTATAATGAAGGGGTAATATATCTTGCTTTGTGTATGTTTTCCAGAGGATAAGGGTACACAAGTGTATGATACAGTAATATCTATGGACATTATTTTTATTATCGGGCGTGTGATTCTTGGCGGTATTTTGCTGATCAGTGGTATCAATCATTTTACCACTATGGAAAAGACCATTGCTTATGCGCAATCAAAAAAAGTACCCATGCCGGGGCTTGCTGTAAGTTTTACAGGACTCATGCTTTTATTTTCAGGTCTTGTGATTATACTGTGGGGTCTTTTGCCCATGCTCATCATTCCAGCACTCATTATGTTGGCAATATTTCTCTTTTTTACGACTCTTTTGATGCATGCTTTCTGGAAAGCTCCCGCAGAAAGCAAGATGATAGAAATGCGCTATTTTATGAGTAATACTATGTTGTTTGGGGCAACGTTGATCGTACTTTCGATGCTCTAAGAAAATTAAGTACACAAATGCATACAAGGTAAAAACAACATCCTTTTAAGTTTCTGCTCGACGAAAAATAATATTTATGTATACTTTCAGGACATTATTCATTATTCTGAAAAGATTTAGATTTACGTTCGTATGAAAAGACAACATATTTTTGGCATTATTGGACTTTTGGTTGTAGTGCTTATTGTATTGGTACTCGTTATTCCAGAAAAAAACAAAGAAACAAAAACCCCTGAGGTAGAAAATACTCTCACCCTTGGAGATCCGCAAACTTTTGTCGGAGAAGGAGATCTTGTTTATAACTTTGAAGGGATTGACTGGAATCTTGACTTGATCGAGGCTGGTTCTGCCCGTGTTCCTGAAACAAAAGTAGGCTTCTATTTTGATACTTTTACACGGTACCAAGATGGCGTGCCAGCGGTCTTTGGTAGCCCATTCCATATTGGTTTCTTCAAGGGCGACTGTGCACCACTGGATACATTGCCACAGAATGCACTTCTTGATGATGTTGAAGGAAGTTTTATTGCAGGGCTAGTGTGTATATGGGAGGAAGAGGCTTCGCTGATTCTCTTGGCTCAAAATGAAAACATCGTCTCGGTATATGATATCATGGGAAACAATCCAGAAATTCTCAATCACGTACGGGATATCGACATTACGACCATTGTACAATAATCAAGATTATTTCTGAGTCATGATATGAATGCATCACAACTCAGAACAAGAAGAAAACGCTGGAAAAAGCTCGCTGCAGTACTGCATGAGCTTTTTCCACCTTCCAAAACTATTTTGTACTATACCAATGCATGGGAGCTTGTTGTTGCAGTCACTCTTTCGGCGCAGACAACTGATGCACAAATCAACAAAGTTGTAAAAAAATTATTTAAAAAATACACAAAGCTCGATGATTACTGTACTGTTTCGTTATCAGAATTCGAAAAAGACATCTCAAGTGTTAATTATTATAAAAACAAAGCAAGGCATATCTTAGCCGCAGCGCAGATGTTGCGTGATGAGTTCGATGGGGAAGTGCCAAATACACTTGTGCAACTACAACAGCTACCTGGTGTTGGCCGCAAGACGGCCAACGTCGTGCAGAGCAATTGGTTTGAAAAAGCCGAAGGGATTGCCGTGGACACCCATGTGCGTAGGTTTGCTATACGTTTTGATCTAACGGACCACGACACACCGAGCAAGATAGAGCAAGATCTACTGCAAATCATACCGCAGAATCAGTGGATGTATGCATCGCATTACATGATCGACTATGGTCGTACGATTGCACCAGCACGACCATATGATTTTTCTCAAGATCCTTTAGTCAATATGTACCCCAAAGCAGGGAAGAGGTTTCGGGTGTAAAGAGTAGAAGGGGAAAAATAAGATACAAAAATAGCTCTACAAACTGTAGAGCTATTTTAAGAATATTAGTTTTTTATTTTTTCACTATCTTTTTACCCAGTGCAGGAATAATATATATTCCTTGCGGATGGGTGGATAGGTCATACTGGGTAGTACCTGCAGGTATGACCGCTACCCGTTTTCCTAAGAGATTATATATTTCATATGCAACATTTGTTTCTCTAGAAAATGTGATATTCCCTGTGGTTGGATTAGGATAGATTAGGATCGTTTTATCTCTTTTTTCTTGATTGGTAATAAAGGTCTCATTATCCCAACTTTTCTCAAAGAGAATAGTACCTTTGGTGACATATAATTGGTATATGTCTTCCCAAAAAGCCCAAAATTTATGATTCACATAAAAATCAATCATTATGCTATCAGCGGAATAAATCGTATCTATTCCATAGTGGATTGTTCTTGGATCAATGGGTGGTGGATTTCCCAAGTCACTTGTCCCAGACGGCCAATATATCCTGTTGTACGTTGTTGTTGTATACAATGAATCATCATAAAAAAGAGGTGACTCGTTGACATGCAGAGAACGTACAGGATGGTCTATTTGTACATCATGTTTATTGTATGACCCAGGAGGAAGTGTCAGGGTAATGTACCATCCTGCTTGGTCAAATCCTATGCGTGTTGGCGCAGTCGTTTCAGATGTCGTGTGTACATTTTCATCAGATAATGCCACGAGAAATTCTTCAGGTGATATATTCAGCAATGTCGTCACACCTGGCAAGCATCCCATAAAACCCACAGTATCTCCTTGCAGAAATAATTGTTGGCATGAGTCTATCTCCTCATTGCTCCCTATATCGTTGGTATTCAAGAAAATATCTTGTAAACGAACTCCCATGTGAAGTGATGATCCTGGTGGTATGCGATAGAGTATATCTCTTCGTGAGTCAGAGATATATTTTGGTGGCCAATATGTCACGGTGTTGATAATCGCTACCATGAAATCGTAGTACCGTTCACATGCTAATGTTGGCGTATTGTATCTACTGCGGAAATAGACAAGCGATGTTGTATCCAATAAAATTGTTGGATCATTTTGTATTTCTGCAAAAGATACGAGTTGGCCATTTTTACGTGGGATAAAGACAGTCGTGCCAGGGTCGGGATCTATAAAAACCCATTTTTGTAATGTGGCATCCCAGTACTCCATAATTTGGTGACCGTCTAATGAAACTTCACGAAATACCAGAGAATCATTTCCGAGAGCAATATTTTGTTTTTGTGCTCGGGTGAATAATTTTCTCCTATAGTTCCCGCATTGTGTAGATCGGTATTCAGTATCACCAAGTCCGCGTGATGGATCATCAGTAGTTCCTTGAATAAGGCCACTGTTGATTTGTAGCCCATTAGATTTAATAAACCACGCTTCACTGGAAACTATTTCAAAAGCCGTAGAGTTTTGGTCTAGGTGAAAAAATTCTTGCGTAAATTTTTGTACATACTCTTCATTCCAAAAGGCTGAATCATAGACAGGGTGGATAATCCTGAACTCTAGAGAGTCAGATTGGCTTTGTAGAGAAATATACAAAGAATCCATGTAGTTCTTTTTGTTCTCATATGTGGGTAACGGCACCATATTTTGTGCGGTAGATCCTTGCAGTATCAGAACAAGAAACGAGATAATTATTATTTTTTTCATTGTTAAGCTATTTGTTTATATTTTTATAACATATCTTTTGTCTTTTGCAATGGGTGGTGTTGGTGAAGTTTTCTTGCTAAAATGAAAGTATATTTTAATAAACAATTAACTCAAAAAATTTATTTGTATGCGTACTTTATTTTTTAAAATTATTTTGTCTTGGCAAAAGACTTTTTTTCTTCTGTTATCTTTGAGTGTTTTATTCTTTGGGTTATTTTCATTTGCTCAAGCCGCAGATATTGAAGTGAACACTACCAATGGAGATATTGTTGCAGCAGGAGATACTTTTTGTTCTCTTGCTGAAGCAATACAAAATGCAAATTCCAACACCGATACTACTGCGGGAGATTGTGCTGCCGGAGAGATGATTCCGGTCGTGGATAGAATTACGTTTAATATCCCTGGAACAGGAGTGCAAACTATTACTGTGGCGGGACCTGGAAGCTTGCCCAATATTACTGAGAGTCTAGATATTGACGGTATTACACAACCGCTTGCTTCATGTGGTACGGTCGATATGTCAGATCGTAATCTTCTTATCGAAATTGATGCTGGAGGCACCCCAAGCCCTTTTTCTTTCTCGGCAACTGCAAATAATAGCTCAGTGCGTGGAATTTCCGTATACAATGTTGGTGTGGGAGGCGAAGCGGTGTCTATTGATCTTACCGAAAATTTTACCATTACGTGTAGTCATATTGGAGTTGACGCTGCGGGGACAAGCACCCCAGTACGCAACCAAACTAATGGTGTTGGAGGGGGTTTTTTGGGAACAACTTTGTCGAATGTTGTCATTGGTGGTTCACAGATTATCGATGGAAATATCATTTCAGGAAATGAAGAAGGTGTCAGTTTTCCAGACAGAAATGTTTCAAATATTTTAGTACAAAATAATATTGTAGGAACAGATATTACCAAAAGCCTCGATCTCGGTAATTACTGTGAAGGTATAAGTTTTGGGCCTGCTACAGGAGGTTTTTCAGATACCATTACTATTCTTGATAATGTTGTCGGTTTTAATGGTAATGCTCCAGTATGGCCACGTGGGTGTGGAACGAGTGGGAAAGGGGGGATCCAAATAGAAAGACCAGATACCTCAAACCTGGTCGAATTTACTCAAAATCTTACTATCGCTCGAAATACGATATATGGAAGTGGCTCCTCGGGCCTTCTGATAAGGGGGATTACTGGTGGAGAAATCAGCAATAATATTATAGGCTTGGATGTTTTTGGAAATAGTGTTTCGAATGCAGCTACAAGCCAAGGGATTGCTATTCTAATATCTAGTGACGTAAAAAATATATCTCTTATAAATAATATCATTTCTGGAAACACATCAAATTTTTTTTCAGGTGGAATCATTATCAACTCAACTGGACAGCCTTTATTTTCACAATCGAACATAACCATACAAGGTAATAAAATTGGTGTTGCTGCAGATGGAGTTACTCCTGCATTCAATAATCCGGCATCAGTTGGAATTCTAAATGTTGGGTCCTTAGATATTTTGATAGGTTCCAATTTTGATACTATTGATGATACTTTGGAGGCTAATATTATTACCGGCCATGCAACAGGGATACAAAATTTTCTTATTCAAGGTATGCCATTGCCTATTGATAATGTTTCAATACTAGGAAATCAAATATTTGATAATAATGATAATGCCATTGATCATGTTTTAGATACTGATATACAGACCATTGGTCTTGCTGGTTTTTTTAATGGACCTGAAGAATTTTTTGGACCCAATGTAAATGATATTGGCGATGGTGACTCGGGAGCTAATGATCATTTGAACTACCCGGTGATTTATGATGCAACTATTTCCGGTGCAGATATTTTTATTGATTATTACCTTGATGTGCCTGCTGGAGATTATCGCATTGAATTTTATCGCAATGACACATTCCCTGCAACGACACTCCATGGCGAAGGGAAAGAGCTCGTATACGCTGAAACGATTAGTCATACAGGTAATGGAGTAGAAACATTTGGAGCACTGCTCGATATAGATCCACTCGATATCATATCTGCCACAGCTACTGAGGTTGTATTGGACAGCAATAGCAATAATATTCGCGATGACAAAGAAGCATTTTTTACAGGAGGAGCGGATGCCAATGCTAATGGTGTGGATGATGCTTTTGAGTTAACGGGTGATGATGATTTAGATGGTATTTATAATAGTTTTGATGTAGACAAAACGGGAGGTCATGATGGTAACGTGAATGGTATTGATGATCGTTTTGATGCTTTTGTTACAGGGGGTGCCGATAGTAATGGGAATAATATTGACGACTATTTTGAACAAGCAATCAACCATGATCTTGATACTATTTTAGATTCTTTTGATATGGATTATAGTTATGGGTTTGGCTCTACATCAGAATTTGGTAATACGATCATCGTAGAATCTATTGGGGCAGACTATGGAGATGCTCCAGATACGGGAACAGGAACTGGCACAGGAAACTACCAAACCAATGCGACCGACAATGGCCCTTATCATATTATTGCAGAATCAGTGACTACGTATCTCGGATCATGTGTTGATGCAAACTCATATACGGTAGGAGCAACGCCTGCTAATGGCGACGATTTGAATACTGATTATCCTGTCGCGGGAACCTGTACCACCGCAGGAGATGATGAAGATGGTATCATTTTTACTTCGCCATTCACTAATAACATGCCTGGGCAATCAATTGGCATCCTGCCACACCTTGCAACATCTGATAATCCTCTTACTGCAGGTATTGAAAATGAAGGAGAGCTTTTTGTGTGGATTGATTTTAACCAAAACGGAGACTTCGAAGATGCAGGAGAACTCGTCTGGGATCCACAAACTGATGGATATATCACGTCAGCAACGACATCTATTATGGTAGATATTCCTGATGTCACCATCACAGGACCAACGCCTTTCATAACCTATGCACGTTTCCGTTTCAACACTCGTGATATCAATGGGGCTAACTACCCACTGCAATCAATCGGAGAATCCCTCGATGGAGAAGTCGAAGACTATCAAGTAACCATCATCACCTCAGCAGGTTCACAAATTAGTGGGCAACTTACTGATACCACTCCTGGGACGCCCAATCCTTATCCAGATGGTGTTGTGGTCGAGCTCTACATTGATAACGGCATCATTGGTGTGTACGAACCAGGTATCGATACTCTCATTGCTTCACAGGTCACTTTTGGCGGAACAGGACTCTATAGTTTCACTAATCTTCCTGAAGGCAATCTTCTCGTGCAACCGATTGCACCAACTGGTTATGATACAGTCGCCGTTCCCGTAAATCTTCTGCCTGCGACTTTTGAAACAGTAGACACTGAAATCTACCTCACTACGCTTACCCCACCAACCGTAACTCCTCAATCAACTACCAACACCACACCAACCATCACGGGGACCTATGATGGAGTCAATCTGAATCCAGGTGATGTAACCATCACTATCGATGGAGTTGTATATACTGACGGTGATTCTGGTGTAACCATTGTAGGAGGCATATGGAGCGTTGACCTCTCAGTTACCGCCCAAACCCTTACAGCAGGTTCCTCATACGAAGTTACAGTTGATACTGATAACGGAGCAGGTCTCACTGCATCAGACGCCACATCACATGAAATCACCATTACCTTACCATCTTCAGGAGGTGGAGGTGGATCAGTAAACTACGCTTGTACTGACCCCGAAGCAACCAACTATGATGATTCATCATTCGTACGCCACAAACAATCACTGTGTGAATACCACTTTGATCTAGTAATCAATAAGATTGGTGAAGGCACTACTACGGCAAATGAAACCGAGCCATCAACAAACGATGATCAAGAGACAACCACAACATCAATCATCACCTGCCCTTATTTCCTCACTTACCTTAAGAAAGGAGATATTGGTTACGAAGTAGCAAAACTCCAAGACTTCCTCAATAAGTACATGGGCGCTACACTCATTGTAGATGGAGATTTTGGAAAGACGACAAAACAAGCAGTTAAAAACTTCCAAGAAAAACACCGAAGTGATATTCTCGATCCTTGGAACCTCAAACATTCAACAGGCTATTGGTACAAAACATCACAAGGCATTGGCAATGAAATCGTTGGGTGTGAAGTAGCGCCACGCTTTCTGGAAGATGTAAATGTTACTTATTCATTCGATAATCAATCACTTTTTAAAACTTTTACAGGAAAACTTCTCTCAGTATTCCGCTAAGACGAAACCACTCTTGCCATACGGTAGGGGTGGTTTTTTTATGTGGAAACAGTACACTTATATTATATGTCGACACTTTTTATCGTAGCAACTCCAATAGGGAATAGGGATGATATTTCAGCACGTGCGTTAAAGGTACTCACCGACGTTGATCTTATCGCTTGTGAAGACACGCGTGTGACGAAACGTTTTCTCGAAAGTTACGAGATTTATACATCACTTATTAGCTATCACGCACAGTCTCCTGATCGCAAAGAGGAATATATCTGTGATCTTTTGAAAAAAGGGAAAGATATTGCTCTCGTTTCCGATGCGGGGACTCCAGCTATTTCTGATCCAGGGACACGTCTCGTGGCACGCGTGTACCAGAGTGTTCCTGATGCGAAAGTTATCGTTATTCCTGGGCCTAGTGCTGTGACTGCACTTTTGTCTGCTTCAGGTATTTCGACTCACCCATATACATTTTATGGCTTTTTACCACATAAAAAGGGGCGCAAAACACTCATCGCTGAAATTCTTGAGAATAAACATACGAGTGTTGTCTATGAATCTCCTCATCGTGTTCTTTCCTTTATTAAGTCATGTATTGAATATGGAGCAGGGGAGCGACTGGTTGTCCTCGGACGTGAGCTTACTAAGCTCTATGAAGAGATCCTGCGCCTATCTTTTTCGGAGGTATATGAGTACTTTATGCAGCATCCAGAGAAAATAAAAGGTGAGTTTGTGATTGCGATTACGGGTACCAAACATAAAAATTTTTTCTAGAGTAGTATATTCTTTGTTTTTTGAGTCAGAATGATATACTGATAAACATATGAGAAAAACACTTTTTATTATTATCATTGGTATTATCGTTGCTTTGTTCCCACTTCTTGCATTTCCACCACGTATTGAAAGATGGGTACTTCTTATTATTGGTTTGGTTATTGTTATTTTTGGTTTCTATGAGAGAACAATAATGAAAGAAAAAAGAGTACGGAAAACTTTTGCTCCTACTACGCATCAGGAGTCTCATTCAGAACACCTGGAAGAAGAAGCCCCTGATCTTCACAAGCATCACATACCTCATGTTTCATCAGATTCTCAAGAAGCACAATAATATTGTTTTGTTGTTTTTGATTATATCTGTGGGAGTCATCTCATTAGGTATTTTCTTCTTTTCTGGCGTTATTGAATACACTACTAATGATGATGCGCGAGGAGTATCATCCGCTCGATTGGGTCAGCACGCTGAGGCACATGCGTTACACAAAGAGACACCATCAGATGGTGTGCGTGCCCTGTATATGTCGAGCTGGGTTGCGGGGAATCAAAAACTTCGCTCAAATATTGTCGAACTTATTGAGCAAACAGGATTGAATGCTGTTGTAATTGATATTAAGGATGTGACAGGTCGTGTCACATACGACACGCAGAATCTCGATGTGCTCGCATTTGGTAACGTTGTTGAAAACCGTATTCCAGACTTTTCAGATTTTATTCAAGAACTGCACGAGAAAGATATTTATGTAATAGGTCGTATTGCTGTTTTTCAAGATAATTTTTCTGCACGTAACAATCCTCAATATGCTGTAAAGAACCCCAATGGTACGTTATGGGAAGATCGTCGTGGATTGACGTGGTTTGATGCTGGGTCGCCTCCAGTATGGGAATATACCGTTGCTCTTGCGAAAGACGCGTATCGTATTGGAATAGACGAAATTAATTTTGACTATGTACGTTTTCCTTCAGATGGCAATACCAAGAATATGATATTGCCATATACAGGATCTGATAATAAGCCAGCTACGCTCAAGAAATTCTTTGCTTTTATTGATGAAGAGTTGCGCTTCTCTCACGATATTCCTGTTTCTGCAGATGTTTTTGGGATTACGACTACTACTGAACACGATATTGGTATTGGGCAAATTTTTACTGATATTATAGATCATGTTGATGCCATTGCTCCTATGATTTATCCATCACATTACCCGGCGGGTTTCCGCGGATATTCCAATCCAGCTACATCACCATATGAAATTATTACCCTTGCTACCGAGGGAGCTATTACTAAAATCGAAGATGCTGGACTGATACCGCAAGAAGTGCTCCGTCCCTGGATCCAAGATTTCGATCTTGGAGCTACCTATACTCCCGAACGTGTGCAAGCACAGATACAGGCACTGTATGATCTCGGAATTACAAGTTTTTTCGTCTGGGACCCAGCGAATTCCTATACAACAAAAGCCTATACTTCTTTTAATTTCTATCCTACTACAGAGGAAAACATCCAGTAACGTTTCTTATAGATATATGGTACAATCCTAAATATCTATGCATAAAATGTCTTTGATGAAATCTTTTGCTTTCGGTTTGCTTCTTGCTTTGTTTTTCTGGGTAGGTTTTTTGATACGTGGAAAATTATCAGCTCAAGCATTGGGATCATTACTTACGCGCGATAGTGCAGGAGTTCAAGAGAGCGATTTAAATATTTTTTGGGAGACATGGAATATTCTTTCAGAGAAATACCCCTTTGATGACCAAGAGCCAAGTACTGCAGAACGTGTTTATGGTGCTACTGCGGGTATGGTTGATTCTTTTCATGACCCACATACCATTTTCCTTAACCCAGAAGAAGCAGAGCTATTCAAGCAAGATGTTAATGGAGCTTTTGGCGGAGTAGGAATGGAAATTGATACTCGTGATGGTTTGGTGATTGTTGTAGCACCCCTGAAAGGTTCTCCAGCAGAAAAGGCAGGTATTGAGTCGGGTGATATTATCTTTTCAGTGAATGACACCTCTGTATATGATATGGATATTGATAGTGTGATTGCCCTCATTCGCGGTAAAAAAGGAACAGAGGTAACACTTTCGCTCTTGCGAGAAGGGGCGGAGGATACCGACTCTGAGAAGCTTGATATTACCGTTGTTCGCGACACCATCGCCATCCCAACAATAGATTACAAGAAGCTCACACCTGATATTTTCTACATCTCGTTGTATAGTTTTACACAAAAATCATTTGACTTGATGCAGGAAGCTCTTGATGCATTTCATGATTCTGGAGCTCACGCACTTATTTTTGATCTACGCTCGAACCCAGGAGGCTACTTGCAAGCCGGAGTAGAAATCGGCAGTCTTTTCTTACCGGAGGGTAATATTATTGTAAAAGAACATAGTGGTGATACTAAAGATGATATTATCTTCCGAAGTCTTGGATACGATGCACTTGATTTTGATATTCCTATCGTTGTTCTTGTTGACGGTGGCTCAGCCTCTGCTTCAGAAATCGTTGCTGGAGCCCTCCAAGAACACGGGCGTGCAGAGCTTGTCGGCTCGACCACCTTTGGTAAAGGCTCAGTACAGGAGCTTATCCAGCTTTCGGATGCCTCAGCTCTCAAGGTCACGGTTGCTCAATGGTTGACACCAAATGGTAGTTCATTGTCTAATGGTGGATTAACCCCTGATTATGAGATTACCAATCGTATTGATGAGGAAGGAAAGTTTGTAGATGAGCAACTCATAAAAGCTCAGGAATTACTTGAAAAAGAACTTGCATCGTAGTATAGTAGTGCGCATTGTCGATTAATTGATTAGATTTTAATACAACTGATATGAAAGTAATCCTTTTAAACAATATTAAAAAAATCGGTTCACGTTTTGATGTGATCGATGTAGCTGATGGCTTTGCCCAGAATTTCCTTATTCCTCAGAAAAAGGCCTTGCCAGCAACTCCAGAGTATCTGGGTAATATCGAAAATATCAAAGCTGAACAAGCAAGTGTCATTGCTGCTGAAAAAGAGACTGTAGAAGCTGTTATCAAGGCACTGGGTGATGTTACTCTCGAGTATAGTGCATTAGCAAACGAGCAGGGAGGTCTTTACGAAGCAGTTTCTACTGCGCTTATTGCAGAGCTTCTGAAAGAACAAGCATCACTTGAACTTGATGAAGTATATATCAATCTTGTAGCTCCTATTAAAACAATAGGGGAGTACGATATTGAATGTGCTTATGGAGATACCACAGGTTCATTCAAGCTCGCTGTTGTAGCTGAGGCAGAAGAAAAGTAAATGTATTTATTTTTTAATCTTTCTACTAAAAAGCTATGTCATTCTTGACATAGCTTTTTATGTTCTTCATAGCTTATATTGCTTCGTGGAAAGTTTTTCAAACTCATTACAGAAATCTGATAGCAATGATACAAATTTATTATCCACAAGCAAAAATATCACCTCGTATAAGGTGATATTTTGAAATTATTCTGGCAAGATACTTACGGTTTTCTTGCGAACAATTTTTCCATTGAAATGTGTTTTGCGCTTGGTTCCAAATTTTACAACACCATCAGTTGCTGCAAAAAGTGTATGATCCTTTCCAGCTTTGACATTCTGTCCAGGCATAATCGCGGTACCACGCTGACGTACGATCACATTGCCGATAGAGGCTTTTTGACCGTCATACAATTTGGTTCCAAGATACTGTGGATTTGAGTCGCTACTGTTCGATGCGCTACCACCGGCTTTCCTATGTGCCATATGTCGTGTGCGTCTTTATTATCCCAACAAAAGCTTTCTTTTATTGCAATAATAAAGTAGACTATTACTACTAAAACGAAGAAGATTGTAGTATATATGCGTCATAAAAGCAAGGTTTTATTGATAGTTATTTTTATTATTCAGGTAGGATTTCTGTGTTTTTTATTGTGGCAGTATGTGTTGCAACCATATATTCAAAATCAGCAGCCTATTGCAATCCAGACGATTGAGCAAAAAAAGGATAAAAAACAGGGAAGTGGAGAGTCATTTAACTTAGTAAATCTCTCTATATTCGCACGAGAAAGTGGAAGTGTATATTTCACAATAAAATGCATTGATGTCAAAAAATTTGATGGGGAAGAGCTTATTTGGTTTATTTCTGAAAAAGAAGCTCAGAGTAGAGGGCTGAAAAAGAGTAAACAGTGTGAATAAGAGGATGTTCGATAACAAACAATAGTTAGATTTAAGACATAGAGCGCCTTCTGACCAACAGCTAGAAGCTAAGCTGATAAGCTTGAAATAAAAGTAAGCAATCTAAAAAAACTTGAAAGTTTAGAAATTGGTGACAATGAGGTATTAAAACGAAATGTTGCCAAACTTACTTACTATAACTATAACGGAATTAAATCGCTTCTTTCTATTATTTATGAATAGAAAAGAAGGTAAAAAGTGATATCTGATTATATTATGTATTAAATGTCGCAAAAGATATATTGTGCGACGTTCTATTAAATTAACACATGCGCATCCCCCCCCATCGAATCTAGCGTAGTCAGCAGTAAGCTTATATGAAGTAAAATTATACAAAAAACTACAAACGTAGTTTACTTCGCACGATCAGAGATTATTAATATTATCCAGACAAAAAGCCTGATGTACATCAGGCTTTTTGTCCATTTGGGTGGACCCGACAAGATTCGAACTTGCGACCTCCTCAGTGCAAGTGAGGCGCTCTACCAACTAAGCTACGGGCCCGTAGGCACACCATTGTGTGTTCGGTGTGCTTGCGAAGATATCTTTTGTTGCGGTGAATTCGCATTATATACTATATATAGCTGTGAATATCGCAATAATTGTTATCCTCATTGTTTTCTTGTCTATACAAAAAGCACAGACAAGAGCTCCTCTTCCCTACATAATGTACAGAAGAAGAAATTAAAAAAATAAAAGAACTCCGGGCAAGAATATTACTGTAATTCATGAAGAAATGCAACTTTCTTGTATAGTATTGTTGTGTACTTCTTTCCATTTTTATCAAACCCCTCCCTTCTCTTACCTCTTGTCTTACTTGCCGAGAGTTCTTTTGCGTTCCTTCTGGCGTAAGAGCTTGATTGAAAAACGATGGGCTTCACTATTGGCTATAAGAATTGCTTCTTTTGTATATTTTTTGATTACCTTGGCAGGTCCTAGAATATCTTTTGGTTTGTGTCTTTCGTCTTTCACCACACTTACTACATCGATCTGCTCTGTAAGTCCTTGTGAGGCCATAAAACGCTTTGCAACTTCTAATTGTACTTTCCCCCCATCCATGACAATCAAATTCGGTAGTGGCCACTCTGTGTGCTTGAAACGACGTACAAGCACCTCACCCAAAGCAAGCGGATCATTAGAAGTTTGTGTAGAGCGAATATTAAATTGACGATACTCATTTGTTGCTGGTGTTGATGCATAGAGAACGGTCATAACTCCTGTCATACTCTTCCCTGTCATATGTGCAATATCGTAGGCTTCGATGCGTGGTTGATTCTCACCCACCTCATCTAAAAGATCATGCTTCATCAATGAAACATCATTGATATGTTGCAAGGCACGCATACGATTGCGAAGAATGGCCGCATACTCAAATTCCTCTTGTCTGGCTGCTTGTTTCATGTCTTTTTCAATTTCTTTGAGTACGCTTCCCTTTTTCCCTTTCAAAAAAATACCTACATGCCGAACAAGGCGTTGGTATTTTTGGCGTGCCTCTGAGGTCTCGGTATCGGGCACGAGACCAAGTTGCTTATAAAAGCGATCATGATGTTTATTTCCTGATTTTTTGACGCGAAAGGGAAAAATTTTACGGATAATTTTTAATGCTTGCTTGATGGCATTGCCCTGAGGATAGGGTCCGTATGTACTTTTGATTGAATAAGAGAGCGTTTCTGGTTGTTTGATATTGCTCCCACGTTCGAGAAAGACGCGTGGAAAATCTTCTTTGGTAATGACGACATACCAATAACTTTTGTCGTCTTTTTCACGGCTGTTGTATGGTGGCTGATACTGTTTGATAAGTTCTGACTCGAGAATAAGTGCCTCCAAAACAGAATCAGTCTCTTGCCAGGTAATCGTATGTGCTTTTGTCACCATGTCGACGAGCAAAGGCCCGCGCGTAGCAATCAGATCATCAGAAAAATAACTTCGCACCCTATTACGTAGTGATGTGGCTTTGCCGATGTAGAGTGGTTCCCCTCCCCTGTCGACAAAGAAGTACGCACCAGGCTTGTCTGGTAGGTTAATTTTTTCTAAATCGCCCTTGGTCATGTACGTAGTGTATCGTGGAATGTTAGGTGTTTCAATTTGACAAATCTAGTATAAAAGTGTATTATGTTTTCGATAAATTCATTCATAAACAAATAAATTAATAAAGATGTACGAAATAACAGTTGTGATAAGTTTTTGTACCTTGATATTAGGTACATTCTGGTACATATATCTAATTCTTAAAGACGAGATCAATCCGCCTCTTGGAACATTCATTATTGTGTCTGCTGTGTTTGTATGTTCTTTTGCTATGTATATGCAAAACCCAAAATGGAGTTTTACCGCTAATATTGGCCTTGTTGGTGCTATAGTGAGTGCCTGGGGTGTACTAGTGGTTTTAGTAACAAAGCTTCTCATGGAAAAGAGATTTGGGGTTGAATTTACTCGATTTCAAAAGTGGACAGTTGCTATATCAGGTATTATCTTGATTTTTTGGTGTATAACAGAAGATCATTTGATTTCATATAGCCTACTTCAGTTGTCTGCCTTGATTGCGTATATTCCAGTCATAAAAAAACTTTGGGGCGCAAAACACAATCCAGAGTCACTTATTTTTTGGGGATCACTTTTCCTTTCAACATGCGTAGCATCGTATGCTGCATGGGAAAGGCAGGATCTTGAGTCTTGGATCTATATTGGTCGTGCGATACCTGCATCAGGAACCGTTTTGTTTCTATTAATTAGATTACAACTTAAATACGGTTCATAAAAAAGTAAGAAAGTAAAAAAGTAAAAGAGATACCTTGTGTATCTCTTTTTTTACTTTTAAAACAACCCAATCACATCTTTCACCGTCACCACTAGCATCAGGAGCATGAGAAGTATGAAACCAACCCCATTGACCCACTGTCCTACCTGGGATGGGATACGTTTACGTGTGATAGTTTCAATAATCACGAATAATACACGTCCGCCATCAAGTGCTGGAAATGGGATCAAATTGAGTAAGGCAAGGTTGATGGAGATAAATGCTGTCAGAAGCAGGAGCTGTGCAATCCCCTGCTCGGATGCTTGTCCTACCGCGCCCGTAAGACCAACTGGTCCTGTCAGGTCGTCAATCCTTGCATTACCCGCCACGAGATCTTTTAAGCCACCAGCAACAGTCGACGTCATGCCAATCATACTTTTCCACCCATTGATAATCCCTTCTCCAAAGCTATCACGAGTAAATTGTGTATAGATCATTCCGATACCTATGCCACGTGATTCATCAGCCCCAAAACCCTCTTCGGGCGTGACCAATAGCGATGCCTGTTCGTGATGGTGCTCAACAAGCAGCTCAACATCACTTGATGATTCGCGAATAAGCTTCGTGAGATTTTCTATACTGAGGCTTTCTGCAGAAAGTTTTTGAGTACTGGTTGAAGCAGATATAATAGAGTCGCCCGGCGCAAGTTCAGCTTCATGTGCTGGCGAATCAGGCGTGATAGCGGCGATGGTGAGTGATACATCGGGTGAATAGTTTTCTGTAGGAGTATACGTATCTACAACAGCAGGCGCCCCAATCCATCCGACCATGGTAAGTATCAAAAATGCAAAGATAAAATTAAAAAGGATACCTCCAAGCAATACCAATAGCTGTTGCCATGGTTTTTTCATGACGAAACTACGTCCATAGTCTTTGTCTGCTGGATCGAGCGTATCATAATTTTCTCCATAGATACTGACATAGCCGCCTAGAGGCAGTATATTGATTTTATATGTTGTTTCTCCTTTTTTCTTTTTCAAAATCGTCGGAGGGAATCCGATTGCAAAAGAGTCAACGCGAATACCACACCATTTTGCAAAAAGAAAATGACCAAGTTCATGGACAAATACAAGGACACTGAGAATGATTAAAAAAATGATGACTGACATGAGCGTGTGAAGAGTGAAAAGTAAAAAGTAACAAGCGGCCTCAGGTCTATAGTCCTTCCCACTTGAAACTTTTCACTTCCCCCTGTTTTATACCGTCATAATATCTTGTTCTTTTTTCTTGAAGACCTCCTCGAGTTTCTTATTGATCTCTTCAACGAGTTTCTGCATTTTTTCTTCTGCATCACGCTTTTCGTCATCGCTCATGTCGCTACCATCGATCTCTTTATTCGTAGTATTACGATGATTACGCACCGTGATACGGGCATCCTCAAGTTTATCTTTGATGACTTTTACCAGTTGTTTTTTATTCTCTTCAGTAACCTGAGGAACTGAGGCGCGCACCCCTTCTCCATCGACACTTACTCCAAGTGGTACTTCGGATGTGCGAATTGCCTTTTCGATTGGTTGGATAAGTGATTTATCCCACGGGACAATACGCAAAGTACGAACGTCTTCGAGATTAATACTTGCCATGTTTTGAATAGGCTGTTCACTCCCATAGTTTTCGACACGAATTTTATCGAGTAATGCTGGATGTGCGCGCCCAGCAGAAATCTGAGCGTATTCTTTGCGAAGCCATTCTACTGCTTCATCGAGATGTTGTTGAAATTCATTGAAATTATGCATAGAGTGTAAGTGTAAAGCATGGTACGTTTATGAGCAAGTAAGACATACAGGATGAGAGCTAGAGTGTTAGGCTTAAAAACTCACCTATCATATTTGTCGAGGGGTTTGAGCTATTGATCCAGCTACGGACTTTTTGTAAGGCAGAGAGCTTATGGGCCTTTCTGTGGTCAGCAAGGAATTGCGTATAAAAATAGCGTTCGAGAATATCAACACCTTCACGAAGGTTTGAAAGCTCAGTCTCTCTTAATGCTTCCATGCGCTCTACAGGACTACCATCAAGCCAGGTAATCCAGTCAAAAGAACTCGGAACTTGAGATGTCAAGTGGTGAGTTCGTAGATCGATGCGATGACAGCGTGAATGTATGGTCGGAAGAAAAGTATTTTCATGAGGAATATGTAAAATAAGAGCAACATTACTACCATACTCTTCGAGGCTTTTGAGCAATGTATTCTGGGCTTCAAGGTTTGTACGATGAATTGTATAAATGAGGCATGTTGTGCCGTCAGATTTCTGGGAAAGCTGGTTGGTGAGTTCACGAGCACTTTCAATATCAAAAAATTCAAATTCATATTCTAAAACCGTTTTGTAGCCAATATTTTTTATATACGGGATAAGTTTTTCTGTATCGTTTGACGAGCCAATCAAACATATGGGGAGTGAGAAAGTTTGTGGGGTTATATGAAACATGAAAGTTAGTTCCTTGAAGATGTTTTTGTCATGAGGGCCTTTTTGTAAGCGTCAATATGTTCTAATGCGATACCGGTTCCCTTGGCTACGCAGTACAATGCGTCATCAGCAAGCACCGCACGCACGCCAGTACGTCGATGTACGAGATCGGTCAGATTGCGCAACTGTGAGGTCCCTCCTGTCATAATAATACCATTATCAATAATATCAGCTGCAAGCTCTGGTGGTGTTTCGCGTAAGACATCTTTGATTGTCTGAATCATTGCCTTGAGCTCTTGATCGATTGCTTCGACAATTTGATTAGTACTGATTTTTACCGATCGTGGTAGTCCACTGACATAATCACGTCCTTTAATCATCAGCTCCAATTCTTCTTCCATGGGAAGCGCACTTCCAATTTTGATTTTAATCTTTTCAGCAGTACGATCTCCAATAGCAAGATTATGTTTTTTCTTAATAAAATCTGCAATAGCATGATCAATTTTATTTCCGGCTACTTTTACTGAATTGCACGATACAATACCACCGAGTGAAATCACAGCAACATCGGTTGTTCCACCGCCAATATCTACAATCATATGTCCTTGGGCTTCGTGAATCGGAATTCCCGCACCAATGGCAGCCAAAATCGGCTCTTTGACGACATAGGCGCGCTTGGCACCCGCTTTCAAGGCTGCCTCGACTACTGCGCGTCGCTCCGTCGAAGAAACACCAGCGGGTACCGAAATCATGACTTCGGGTTTAAAAATATTCCATTTACCGAGTGCTTTTTCAAAATAATAGCGTAGCATGGCCTCGGTCACACGATAGTCCGCAATAACGCCATCACGCATAGGTCGGTACGCAATGATAGAATCAGGTGTTTTCCCGATCATGTCTTTTGCCTCTGAACCAATAGCGAGCACTTGATTATCGAACTCCGAAACCGCAACAACAGATGGTTCGTTGATAACAATCCCTTGCCCGGGTACATATACCAAGGTATTAGCGGTTCCGAGATCGATTCCAATTTTTTTTGAGAAAAATGACATATGAATAAATATTTGAGATATCCGGAGTGTAGCGTATTTTCTGCTCGAGAGCTAGTACGTATCAAGCCACTCTCGAAAACCCTCATGCACATACAAAATTCCTTTTGAGGACTTTATTAAGACTAATGTATTATTAAAATCGTAATCCCTCAAAGTATGTACTAAATCATCAACATTTTCAAAATGATGATAATGAGAAGAAAGCTCTCCAAAATAAGGACCAGAAAAAAATGCATCAGCAATATTCATATTGAGTACCTGTTTGAGAATGGTTTCATGCTCAGCCTTTGCGTGCTGTCCCATTTCTAGCATATCACCAAGAATAATGATTTTCTTTTTAGTGGTTTCAATGTGATTGAAGGATTCAAGGGCAAGTTGCATGCTGCTGGGGTTAGCATTGTAGAAATCTAGAATAAAAGTTGTATTTCTCTTTTCAAGAATTTGGGACCGTATGTTGGTGGGTATGTAATTTTCAATAGCATTGATAATATTTTTTTGTGTAATGTCGAACATCTCACTAAGTGCTATGGTAGCAGCAATATTTTGTTGATTATGTTTTCCAAAAAGATGTGTAGGAATTTCCACCCCTCTCCATTCGAGAACAAGGTAAAGGATGTTTTGGTTTTTAAGAGAAAGAGCAGATCCGTACCACTTATTTACTATAATCTTATTTTCTTTTAGAAAATTTTTGATATGAGAATCATTATCGGGAGCAAGTATTATTCCATTATTTTTTGCAAGATACGTATACAGTTGGCATTCTTCTTCGATGACACCCTCAATTGATCCAAAAAATTCCAAATGCTCTTTGCCAATATTTGTCACGAGACCATGAGTTGGTTGCGCGAGTACGATGGCTTGACCGAGTTCGCCTGGGGTGTTACTCCCCAACTCGATAAGAATGAGCTCATGATCGGGACGTATCGCCAAAAGTGTGTGTGCAACTCCGAGATTATTATTATTATTATTTGATGTTGCCAGAACATTATACTGAGTTGAAAGCACCGCATAGGCGATTTCTTTGGTTGTAGTTTTCCCGTTACTTCCCGCGATAGTAATAATAGGTATCGAAAACTGTTGTCGATGATAGCAGGCAAGAGCAAGAAGAGTATCGTATACTGAGTCTACTTTTATATATCGTTCGTCATTTTCTGTATAAAATTCGACATCATCAACTACGACATGTGATGCACCTTTTTCGATAGCTACTTGAGCGAAAGTATTCCCATTGAAATTGTCACCCGACAGTGCAAAGAAAATATCCCCTAACACAAGTGTCCGCGTGTCGGTAGAATAGGAAAAATTATTTTCAGAAAAGATATTGTAGAGGCGCTTAATCATATAGAAATATATACCATATTTGATATACTGAACCGTATCATGAATACGATTAACTCTATCATTGCACGGTTTCGTGAAGAAGGAAAGCACGTGCTTGCCAATGCTATTGATCGGTCAAAAAGTATGACTATTGCAGAGTATTCGCAGCTCATTTTTCAATATCGGCCAGTTACGGAAACGATTGAAGAAGAGCTCGCCGAGGCCTTTCTCTATGAATTTCAGCGGCAAGGCCTCGGCGAGCAAGAAGCTGGAGATTGTCTCAGGCAGCTTATCCAACAACGCTCTTTGCAATGTGCTCATCATGTTGGCTTGGTACACTCTCCACGCATGTTGTGTATTGATTGGCTTACTTCTCAAGGATTGAAAGATAATGAATGGTATATGGTGGGTGCTTTTTCTGGAGTTCCTTTTTCTAATTCATCGCGACCAGGGCGTATGACTTTTGGTAATGCTGAAATTAATTTTGTCCCCAAGACTTATCAAGATGCGCTGGTTTTTTCCGCAATGATTCCTGAGAAGACGCTCAAACTGTGGGACACTCTCCCTATTGAATTACGCGACACACTTCCCCACCCAAGCATAGGAGCATCTTTCAGTCATTGGGCACTTTCTATTATGACCGAGATAAGCAAAAAAATTCTTGAGAGAGAAAAGATTATCTATTTTGATATTAATCATGTAGTAACACGATACTTGATACATATTCTCAAGAAAAATAATGCAGAACACCCACTTGTGAGAATGCTCCTCGATACTCATATCCAAAAAACTATTATTGATTCTTTGGGTGAAGAGCTTCACTTCTTTTACTCACCTTATGATAAAGGAAAATATCAAAAGCAAGAATCGCTCTATGTCGATGGTATGGGGTTCCAGGGTGAATATAATTATTACGCGTGTAATCGTGAACAGCTTATTCAGGCACTTGAATCAAACCAGCTTTGTCCTGCTACGTTTCTTACTTTCACTGTTTTGGCATGTTTAAATCAATTCCAATGCTTTGGGAGTTTTTCCCAGGTGGAGTATCTTACGCGTTTCCGCCTTACGTGGGAGCAATTAGGATTTTTACAGCCATATCGTCCAGAAAAAACGCCAACCGACACACTGACCACGGCCATGTTCCCCACTGATCGTGATATTCTTCCGCTTGATATTTTTCTTAGCGATAAGCAGATTCCAGGGGATAAAAATGATATACTAGGTAAATACTATGCAACCATTTGGCAATAATAAAAAAGCTCACTTTATCGGCTTGTGTGGAGCGGGTATGAGCGCGGTGGCGCATCTACTGGATGAGGTAGGTTATGAAATTTCTGGTTCAGACCAAGGCGTGTACGACCCGATCAAGTCATATCTCGAGAAATGTAATCTCACATGTAGCGTTCCCCACAACCCCACGAATATTCCCAATAATGTCGATACGATTGTAATCGGTCGCCATGCAAAATTAGTCCCCGAATCCAATGCCGAAGTTGCTCGTGCTTTTGAAAAATTCCCCAACAACATCAAATCTTTTCCTGAAGTCTTGGGTGAAATAACTCAGGATACACAGAACTTTGTGATTGCAGGGAGTTATGGAAAATCTACCACGACCGCCCTCCTTACTTGGGCAATGCAACAGCTCCATCTCGATCCAGGATATTTTATCGGTGCACTACCAATAGATTTTGAATATACATCTGGCGTTGGTGGTGGAAAATATTTTGTCCTCGAAGGGGATGAATATCCATCATCCAACTGGGATAACACATCAAAATTCCTCCACTATCATGCCTCTTCAGTACTTCTCATTTCAGGCGAGCATGATCATGTAAACGTCTTTCCTACTCTTGAGGAATATCTTGCACCTTATCAACAACTCATGCGAGCACTTCCTCAGGGTGGGTATGTCGTTGGGTGTATCGATAATCCGCATGTGGCAGAGCTCATGTCACAAAGTCAGGCAAAGGGTGTTTCCTATGGGTTCGATCCGCGGGCAGATTTTACGATTAGTGATATTCAACATGAGGGTGCACTCACTCATTTTCAAATTATGCATTTGGGAAAATCCTTGGGAACTTTTTCGACACAACTTCTTGGGAAACACAATGTCCAAAATATCTGCGGTGTAGTTGCTTTTATGCTGACACACGGCCTGTGTAATGCGCAGGATCTGGTTGCTCCATTGCGAGCATTTCGTGGTATTACACGACGTCTTGATCGCAAGAGCGATATTGCAAGCATCCATATCTATGAAGGCTTCGGCTCATCGTATACCAAGGCTCGTACTGCTATTACTGCCCTACAAGAACATTTCCCCGACCAAAAACTCTTCGTGCTTTTTGAGCCACACACTTTTAGCTGGCGTAATCGACAAAGTTTGGATTGGTATCATACGGTATTTGATGGCGTAGATACGGTTGCTCTCTATCCTCCACCTGGGCATGGTGCGACGAGTCATGACCAATTGTCACACAAGGAAATTATTGACGAGGTAAAAGCTCACTTCCGTGGTAAAGTTTTATCGGTATGTGATTTTGATTCGATAACTGAAACATTGAAAAACAATCTCCAAGCCCGGGATGTGTTGTTAATCCTCACCTCAGGAAGTTTTGATGGGAAAATTGCTGAGATTGTTGGGTGGTGTGAAAATAACTTTATACGTTAATTCTCAATGTCATATTGTGTTTTCTTTTGTTTTTATAGTAGGAAGCATAGCTTATTGAGATTCACACGTGTGATAAAAGAAAATACACTTATTCTTTTCATTAAGTTCAATAAGATATGTTCCTGAAAAAATTTTCTTTTGCCCATTTTTTATATACGAAAGATTCCAGATTGCGGCAAATTTATTCTCCACCTCACTAAAGATTTTATTCTCAAGAGAAACATCTTTTTGCCTTGATTATACACTAGATTTTTATACCCAAAAACACCTCTCTATCACTAAACGGATATTTTATTCCATTGATTTCTTGATAGTCTTCGTGCCCCTTCTCTGCTATCAGTATCACATCATATCGATAATTTTTTTGGATTGAGAGCACTTTTATATCCGTGTTGGCGTCAGAACTCATGATTCATCAAAGTACAGGAGAGCCACATAGTCATAAATTCCACAGCACTTAGGATAAAAGTATTTTTTGTTTTTTACTGATTATTTCAACGAAGTATTTAAATAAAAATGCTTGATTTTTTTATAAAATATGTTTTAATGTATTGAAATTTCTTAATAAAAAAAATAAAAAAAATAAAAAAAATGAAAACAATTACAACTTTCGCAATAATAATTGCAACTCACTTCATGTGTAATATTTCTTTTGGGCAGGACAAGACATTCCAAGAGATAATAAGAAAAAACCATCTGGCTGTAGATAATGGGATAATTTACGGCATTCAGGATCTAAAGATTGATTCATTTTATGATAATTTAGATTCGATATGGATTGTAGATGAGTATGCTTCAAGTACAGCATTGACCCTAGGAGAGAGCCCTCAACTAGAAGAAGTGCTTGCTTTTGAAATATATAAAAAAGGCAATATTGAAATATTCAATAGAGATGCTGAATTTCTATCTCAGGGGCTTGGCCACTTGATGTCTCCCATGAAGATTCTAGAAGAATGGACATCAGAATGGTATGGAGATATGATAAAAGCTTTGTATCTTCCTCTTGCTGAGAAGCAACTCTACTTTTACATATTCTATTGTGACGCTGATTACAGTGTAGAGCAATTACGAAGTAAATTTGCCCACAAGCAAGAGCTGGATGGTTTGGAGATTCAGCTTAACTTAGGGAGTCCTATTGAATTAGAAAATGCTATAAAAAACCAGCCAGAGTTTTTTGAAAGTCTTATGACTCATCAAAAATACATGAAAGTGTATGCATTATCTACAGAAGATAGATTCAAAGTAGAAGCTAGTTCAACCTTCATGACATTGGCAGGACGTGTTAAAAAACAATATAACTCAGTTGCTTATGGTTCAGCTACTTTTTATAAGTACGCAACAGGAGTTACTGCTACGTCCGGAAGTGAATTTACAGCCAAAAGTTTTATAATTCCAGCAGGGAGCTATGTGCTCCTTACATCTAAAAGCACTGCAAGCTTTTAGAAATAGCACAAGAAAGGTATGCCTAATGGGTATGCCTTTTTTTTGTTTCTAAGTGCTTTTCAAGCCTTCAAGTATACTTGTGTGTAAATGCATTACTTTTTTAATTTTAGTTAATTGAAAGAAAGATATGTTTATCACTAAACGGATATTTTACTCCATTGATCTCTTGATAATCCTCGTGACCTTTCCCTGCCATGACGATGACGTCATTGGGTTGTGCATATCCTAAGGCATGAGCAATCGCCTCGGCGCGATCCGTAATGCGTGTCCAAGATTCTGATTCTTCTAATCCCTCACACATCATGTCGATAATTTTTTCTGGATCTTCGGTCCGCGGATTGTCGCTGGTGAAAATACTATAATCAGAATATTTCAGTGCCATATCGGCCATAGGCTTGCGCTTGGTCGTATCGCGATCGCCTCCACAGCCAATGATCGTTATAAGTTTTTGATCTTCGGTCAAGACATTCTGTAGTGAAGTAAGAATATTCTCAAGTCCGTCGGCGGTGTGAGCATAATCGACCACTCCAACGACACCGCTCGGGTGATTGACGATCTCGGCACGACCAGTGATAGGTTTGAGGTTTTCTATGTGATCAAGTACTTCTTTTTCTTCAAACCCAAGGGCGAGAAGCGCCTGTGCCGCAGCGAGGGTGTTGTAAATGTTAAATGTACCAAGCAAAGGAAGATGATATTCACGGTCGTTATTAATCAGCGTCGAACCTTGTGCATTGTAGTTTTCCACTTTCCACTTTCCATTTTCCACTGAATAGTAGAAAATTTCTGCTTGCGTATCTTCTACCATATATTTACCATAACTATCATCGATATTAACCACGGCTTTTGCTTTAGGGGTAACGTTATCAAACAATTTTTTCTTGGCTGATGCATAGTTCTCCATTGTTTTGTGATAATCGAGGTGATCCTGAGAAAGGTTCGTATAGATAGCAACATCAATATCCAATCCCGCAATACGGCCCTGATCCAAGGCGTGCGAAGATACTTCGAAGGCCACATATTCACATCCAGCGTCAACGAGCTGGCGAAGGATACGATTGAATTCAACTATTTCAATGGATGTTGGTGCGTGGCGTGTGACTTCTAATTTTTTGTCATCAAAAAAATCCCCCGCGGTAGAAAGCACCGCTGATAATTTTCCTAATAATTGCAAAAATTGATAGACGAGCGTGGCGACAGTCGTCTTGCCATTGGTTCCTGTTACGCCGATAAGTGTAATTTCCCGTGACGGGTGATCGTAAAAAGCCGAAGCAATATATCCAGTAGTCTCTCGCGTGTTTGGTACTTGAATATAGGTTACACCTTTTTTCTGCTCGTTCGGTAGGTGTTCACACACGACGGCGACTGCTCCATTTTCTATAGCGTGATCAATAAAAGCATGCCCATCACTATTGGAACCAGCGATAGCAATATAGAGCCCATCTTTTTCAACAGTGCGTGAATCTATTGAGATGTGAGCAATTTCAGTCTCGAGATTTCCATACGAAGAGAAAGCTTCGTTATTTTGTAAAAGTTGATCAAGTGTTTTCATAAGGCATTATGATATTTACCTCGGGAGTTATCTGTATCCCAAAAGCATCAAAAACTTTTTTCTGAATATCTGTAATAAATTGTTGTAGCTGGATAAAAGTACCTTTCCCATGATTCACAATAATAAGCGCGTGTTTTTCATACAGTCCGATATCCCCCACCCGATGTTGTTTGAGCCCGAGGGTATCAATAAGCCAGCCGGTTGGAATTTTAATACCCCCGTCTTCCTGTGGGAAAGCAATACAGTCAGGATAGCTCTTGAGAATCGAGTCATACTGTTCGCGTGTCGTGTAAGTATTTTTGAAGAACGAGCCACAATTCGCTAGAATTTCTGGACGAGGCAATTTACTCCAGCGGATATCGATAATAGTAGTACGAATATCAGCAAGCGTCGGATGTTCTATCCCAGTAGTAAAGAGTGCTGCATGGACTCCTGGGTATTCCGGGATTTTTACCTCATTTGTTTTTGAAAGCCCAATATCGACTGCATAGATGACATGTCTCCCTGCTTCTTTTTTAAACATACTACTACGATAGCCAAAATCACATTTCTCAGAAGGTATACTTGAATATTTTTTCTCCACGGTATCAAAAACGTGCACCGATACACACACATCTGAAAACTCGCCGCCGTATGCTCCGATGTTTTGAATCGGCGCAGCAGCAACCGTCCCGGGTATCGCTGAAAGCATTTCGATACCTTGAAGATTGTGTTCGATACTATAGGCAACGAGCTGGTCCCAACAAAGCCCCCCACCTACACGAAGAAGTGTTTCTGTTTCCGAATCGCTTATGATAGTAATGTCTTTGTTTTCTAGGGCAATAAAGTATGTATTGGGAAAGTCGCCGCCAAAAATACTGTTACTCCCCTCGCCAACTACATGATACGAATCGCCTGGTTGGATAATATCACTAAAAATATTAAGAAGATCTTTCTCGGGTTTGTTTGTTGTGATCAAGCACTTACCCACCCCACCAATGCGCATGGTTGAGTATTTTTTAAGATCAATATTGTCTTCTCGTTTCCAGGCCATATAGATAGACAGATAAAGATTTTAGTTTTAAGAAATTTCTTTTACAAACTGAATATTTGCACCAATGGCATTTAGGCGTTCGTGGATATTTTCATATCCGCGCTTGATCGAATACACATTGCGCAGGGTCGAGGTTCCCTCGGCACCCATCATAGCGAGTAAAATAATCATAGAAGGACGCAATGCGGGAGGGCATACAATTTGTGCCGCTTTCAAGAGAGTTTTTCCTTCGATAAAGACACGATGAGGGTCGGCCAACGTGATATCAGCCCCCAGACGATTGAGCTCGGTAAAATAGATCGCACGGTTTTCCCACATCCAGTCGTGGATGAGCGTCGAACCTTCAGCTTGCGTCGCGATAGGTACGAAAAACGGTAAATTGTCGACATTGATCCCCGGGTATGGAAGCGGGTGGATTTTGTCTGGGAGAGCGGTGAGCTCAAAACTTTTTAAAGTAATATCGACTAACTTAGTAAAACCGTTATCAGAAAAATATTCTCCAGAGAGTTCAAAACCAAGCCCCATTTTTTCTAGCTTGAGTAATTCGAGCCGCAGGAAATCAATCGGGCAGCGTGTCACGGTAATCGGTGATTGGGTCATAATCCCAGCAGTCAAAAGCGCCATTGACTCAATCGGATCTTCACTATTCCAATATTCAAGAGGATATTCAATGAGTCCCATGCCGGTAATACGTAGCGTTACAGGATCGTGCTGCTCGATAACAGCTCCCATGCGACGGAGAAACCCGATGACATCCTGTACCATGTAGTTTTTTTGAGCAAAGTGAATATAGGTTGTACCATTTTCAATTCCAGCAGCGGCAATGAGGATATTTTCGGTGGCGGTATCGCTTGCCTCGTACATCGTACATTCTCCTGCGGCAAGACCCTTGGCATCAATAGCATAATATTCTTCCTCAGTTGTAATACGAATACCGAGTTCTTCGAGTGCATGCTTATGTGCTCCAATAGAGCGTTCACCCATTTTACACCCCCCAGCATGGGGAAGTCTAAAATTTTTTTGATGATGTACCAGTGATCCGATCAACATAATCGTTGAACGCATTTTGCTGGCAGGACCATCAGCAAGTTTTGTAAGATCAAATATTTTAGGTGGGGTGATACGTAGCGAATGAGTATCAATCCACTCAACTTTTACGTCAATACTTTCTAATACCTCAATCATACGAAATACTTCCTCGATGCGTGGAATACGATGTAGAGTTGTCGCTTTTGTGTTGAGAAGCGATGCACAGAGTAGCCCCATAGCTCCATTTTTTGAAGTATTAGTTTGAATACTTCCTGAAAGTTTTCGTCCCCCTTCAATAATTAAGTCATCCGAATCATTTTCTGAAATATTGATAAGCGGATGTTCAAGAGCATCGCTGATTTTACTGAGTTCCTTTACACTAAAATTTTGTTGCCCTGCTTCCATACGCGCTACAGCACTTTGTGACGTTTGGAGCATATCAGCGAATTGTTGTTGAGTAAGACCTTGTCGAGTGCGCAGTTCTTTAATAAGATAGCCTAATTTTTCTTGATCATTCATATATCATATATGTTATACCGATGTTTTTATATTGCAAGTTTTTGTCCACAGAAGATAAATTTGTTCAGCTTATATATCTTCAAATGAATAAGAATTAGAAAATAAAGAAGATTAATAGATTTCATCTTGGCGTTTCATCTGCGTATCTTTTATACTATCGCCATGTACATCCTTCACCTCATTCCTCTGGAGCGTTCGACACACCGCGAAGAGCTTTCCTATTTTTCTTTGAAAGCAGTACCCATTGGGTCTCTTGTGGAGGCTCCGTATGGCAAACGTATCTTGCGAGCGATCGTGTCGCAGTCAATTCCTCTCACCGAAGCCAAGACACAGGTAAAGCACATGTCCTTTCAATTAAAAAATATTCATCGTGTCATAGGGTATTCACCATTACCTCATGCAGTGTTCGCTATGGTGGATAGGGTGCATCAACAAACAAATGTACCACGCCATGTGCTGTATGATCTTGTATTCCCCAAATCATATATTGAATATATTGCCGAGTATTTTCAAGAGCACGAGCCTTCCTCCTCGTGCCTGCCTCAGACAGTGCATACCTTTCACACAACGCTCCTCCAACAAAGTCTTGCCGACCGGCTCGATGTATATGTCAGTCGAGCACGAGAAATAATTTCAAAAAATGATACGCTTGTTATTTTTGCACCATCTGTGCTTCAGGTTGAAATGATAGGAGAGAGAGTTTCTCGTGGGGTGAGTGAGCGTGTCATCCTCCTACATAGTCACATGACCAAAAAGCAGCTCCAGAAGCGCTATGAAAAGATTCTCTCGCCAAACACTAAAGGCCTCGTTATTGTGACTACTCCCTACTTTCTAGGCGCACTTCCTCAGAATGTGAGTCTTTGTATTGTGCATGATGCATCATCAGCTCACTATCTTTCTACTACGAAACCTTATGTCGATATGAAGCATATTATTCATGAATATACTCAGACACAGAGAATCGAATGCATGTACAGCGATACGCTTCTACCTTTGGCGCTGACGTATCATGCTCAGAGAGATCCGCTGGTAACTTATTATACTCATGCATCGTATCACCCTCGAGGAGTAGTCCAGACGCGCCGTGTCGTACATAATTTTTCCGAAGGTATTTTTCATCCCGATAGTATCGATACTATTACACGCGCTCTTGCAGAGGCCAAGACCATTGGGCTCTATGTGCCACGCACAGGATATGCTTCAGTTACAAAATGTAATGACTGTGGTCATATTATGTCTTGTGTTGAATGTGATGCTCCAGTGCGTCTTTCGCGCACGTCTCAGACATTCTCTTGTGGACGATGTGGTGTCGAGCAAAAGGTACGCAATACCTGCCAGGTATGCGATGGAATGAATCTAGTTCTTTTGGGGACAACCATCGAAAAAGTATCAGAAGCACTTGATTCATTGGTACTAGAAGAGCAACGCATCATGGTGACAGCTTCTACTGTACAAAAAAAATCTTTTCAGAAGCTGATACATGCCTATCCGCCAGATATGGGGTTGTGTGTAGTGGGGACGTCAGCATTATTGAATCTCTCGCGCTCATATGATGTTATGATTATTGTATCGGCGGCTCATCTTTTTGCTCAGTATGATTATGATAGTTATGAGCAATCATTACGCTTGCGTATGCAATTACAAGAGCGCACAACGCAAGAACTTATTATCCAGACCCCCGATCAATATCGGGAACTTGTGGACTCTTATATCCAGCTTCCTATCACTGAACAGCTTCAGTATGAAAAAGATCTCCGTAAAGATTTTTTGTTACCACCTTTCACAAATCAGGCTCATATTATTGTCCCCGCAGAATCAGTTGCTCTGATGAAAAAGGTACTGACTCTTTCTCAGCGCACTTTGGAGATAGTGCGCCCGACAATTTTGTCACGTATGCCATATACTGGATACCGTGGTGGTATGTGTATAGAGATATCGTGGGAGCATGGACAAGATATTCAAAAAATACTGGATACTATTCGAGAGATAGAAGGCGTGTATTTTTTAAGAAAATAGAAACTCCATGGTTGAGACCGATGCCTCTCCTCTTTCTATTTGCAAAACTCCTCAAACATGATAGTATTCTGACCTGTATATGGCTACCAATGTAGAAATGACAAAGAAAAAGAACGAGAATGCAACACAGCTCTTGCGTCGTTTTACACGTCGCTTCCGCGAAACGGGTATTACACGCGAAATCCGTAACCGTCGTTATTTTGATCGTCAGGATTCTGACTTACGTCGCAAGCGAGGAGCATTGCGTCGTATCGAAGACGGCAAAAAGTACGGCATGTTGCGCAAACTTGGACGCATGTAATTTTTTTAAAAAATATTACATACTTCACAATTCCCCATTTGGGGATTTTTGTCTTGACACACTACAGTAGATATGCTATATTGTATATCGAAATCAGAAACATGTCGTTTCAACCGTGATTGCCGGAAGTAATCAAAAATCGAGCTACAAGCTCATAAATTGTTTAACAATGAAATACAACACAGTAACACTCGGACAAATCGAAGCCATGATCAACAAACTTGGTGGCGAATCTGGAATGCAAGACTTTCTTGCAGGACGTATGGAAGTAGTAAAAAGAAAGTTTCACCAATTCGGTGACGACTTACTCAACGGTAAAGGAACCTTTACGGTACCTGACAACTACAACCACGACACCCAGGTAGATGACTTTGCTAAGAAAACTCGCAAACTCAAATCAACGTATTACTACAATGATGAGTTAACGAGTAAAAACTTTTCAAAAGCAACGAACAAGTTGGTGCCGGGCAAGACCTACGGAATCAAAATGTTTCCGATCTTGGAAACAGTAGAAAGCGAAGATTGCTTAGCTTTCTTGGAATCGAACAACGCAATCCTCGTAGGTGCTCAAGGTGTAACTGCACTACAAGCAGATCAACCTGATATCTTCCCAACAAGAAAATGGACGGTTTCCTTTGATGAAAAGGATGCACTTTGGAAAGACGCTGGCGGCGACCACAGGGTGCCGTACGTCCACCGGCCCTCGGACGGTGTCTGTTCGTTCGACCTTGGTTACTTCGGGCGCTCTTGGTATTCTGACTACGTCCTTGTTTGCTTCTGCGACTTGGATTAGTCCTTAGGTACTTAGTACCTTACAATGCATTGGGTTCTTTGACCCTTGAAACGCTTTCCGTATGGAAAGCGTTTTTTTTTAGCTTGCTCATACATCGCACATGCTTTACACTTTATTCACTTATGCAATCCCTCGAAGCATCCAACCTCTGTATCATACGTCAGACACACGGCAAGCTCCCCCCGCTCCCCTACCAAAAAGTAAAAGAAGCAATTATGGGCAAGAAATATCAACTTGATCTTTCTTTTATTTCTACTGATACCAGTACGCACCTCCATGAAATCTATAAAAAGAAATCAGGCCCTGCAAACACGCTTGCTTTTCCCTATGATACAACGTCTGGAGAAATTCTTATGCATCTGGAAACCATCAGACGACAGGCTTCTGTATATGCAAGAACGTACCACCAACACCTCCTTTTTCTTTTTATTCATAGCATGTTGCATCTGAAAGGATATGTACATGGAAATGATATGGAAGTAGAAGAAGAAAAATTTTATCAAAAGTTTAAAAATCTGGTATGATAAGAGCTAGTATGAAACAAGAGCAACACATCCTTGCCGGTATTGATATAGGAACACACACTACGCGTGTGGTTGTTTGTGCAATGAGCGAATCGACACAACCTCAGCTTCTGGGTGTCGGAAGCGCACCGACCCGAGGTCTGCGTCATGGATATATTATTGATCGACAGCAAGCGACCGCAAGTCTTCGTGCGGCATTGGCTGATGCACAAAAAAATACGGGTATCCATATCGCTGAAGCACTTGTCGCAATAGGTGGAGTCAGTCTGCGCGCCGAGCACATCGCTGCTACCGTGGATGTTGCCCATCATTCTGGAGAAGTATCTCAGCGTGATATTGACCAGGCGCTTGACCGCTGTGAGGATGTACTGCTTGCACAACACAACAATATCCGCATTATTCATCGCATTCCATTAAAATTCAAATTGGATAATGAAATGGTTCTTGGCAATCCACTTGGACTTATTGGGAAGAAGCTTTCGGTGAAGGCACTTTTTATCACGGTCTTTGACCATCACGCCGAAGATCTCATAGATGTCGTACACAATGCTGGTGTCGAAGTATTTGATATGGTGGCAGCTCCTTTAGCAATTCATAATTCTGTACTCTCTTATAATGATCGCAAAGCAGGCGCTGCCGTTATTGATATCGGTTCCGAGACATCTTCCATTATGGTCTTTGATGATGCGCGTCCGATATCTCTTGAGGTATTCCCTATCGGCTCAACCGATATTACAAATGATATTGCCCTTGGGTTTCAGATATCTCTCGACGAGGCTGAACAATTAAAAAAAGGAACACTCCAGCCATCGCGCGCACGTAAATATCCCAAAGGACGTATTGATGAAATTATTGAAGCACGCATCTCTGATATTGCCGAATTGTTCACACGACACCTCCAGAAAACTAAAAAAAGTCATTTACTGCCCGCAGGATTGGTGATTACAGGTGGAGGTTCTGGGCTTGAAAGTATTGCTTCATTTTTGAAATCAGAGCTAAAACTCCCTGTTCGTCTAGCTTCTGATGGAATTGTGCAGCAGAGTAAAAGAAAAACAATGGATGCATCATGGTATGTAGCCTACGGTTTGTGCTGGTATGCACAATCAGAAAAAATATTTCATATAAGGCGTGGTGGTGTATTGGGTAACTTCCTCAAAAATACTGCATCAGATATGGGTTCTTGGCTGAAACAACTACTACCATAGAGAACCAATTTCATTTGCACTAGGACCCCTTGCTCCTTTCCCTTCTTTCCTCTATTATAGAGATCGTAATTAGATTAATTTCAGTGATGCTTTATTATCATTACTGCTCGTGTGTATATGCCTCATATTAAACCTACAGATATAAAACCTTCCGCTCGTATCAAAGTTATTGGTATTGGTGGTTCGGGTGGAAATGCAGTTTCTCATATGGTCGACGCCAAAATTGAAGGTGTTGATTATGTGGTCATGAATACGGATACTCAAGATCTCCATTCTGCAAAAGCAGGTAAAAAAATCCACATTGGACGCAACCTTACCAAAGGTCTTGGATCTGGGATGAATCCTGATGTTGGTCGCCAGAGCGCCGAAGAAACCAAAGCAGAAATCCAGGAGGCTCTCAAGGGTGCTGATATGGTATTTATCGCTTGTGGTATGGGTGGCGGAACCGGTACCGGCGCCTCTCCTATTATTGCAAAACTAGCCAAAGAACAAGGTATTCTTACGGTCGGCGTAGTGACGAAGCCGTTTTTCTTTGAAGGACAGCAACGCGGGCAATTTGCAGAACAAGGTATCAAGGATCTCGAAAAAGAAGTCGATGCTCTCATTGTCATTCCAAATGATCGCCTTTTGGCAATTACCGAGGAGGATACAAGTTTCCGTGAGGCATTTAGCACTTGCGATGAAGTTCTCCTGCAGGCAGTAAAAGGTATCTCTGAACTCATTACTACCCAAGGACTTATCAACATAGACTATGCTGATATCCAGGCAATTCTCAAAGATGCTGGTTCAGCTTTTATGGGTATTGGTACCGCTACCGGACAGAATCGCGCACATGAAGCAGCTCTTGCAGCTATCAACTCACCTCTTTTGGATATTGCTATTGATGGAGCCAAAGGAGTTCTTTTTGCCATCTCAGGAAGTTCTGATCTCAAAATGCAAGAAGTACATGAGGCTGCCAAAATTATTACTGAATCAATTGACCCGAATGCAAAAGTTATTTTTGGTGCCATTGAGGATGACACGCTTAAAAAAGGCGAAATTAAAGTTACGGTTATCGCTACAGGATTCAGCTCTACCCTTCGTCGGCGTGAAAATCCAATACTTACGACTGACACACCAAAAACAATATCGCAAGAATCATCATCATCAGATTCAAAAACTGAAAAGAAAATTGAAGTACTTGATGACTTTGACGATACTCCAACCCAAAAAATTGAAGATACGGATCTCGATAGCGACTGGAGCGCTGTACCTGCATTTC
>JACKGA010000005.1:0-45433 GCA_020632195.1 Candidatus Nomurabacteria bacterium
GTCACTTTCGCCAGTATAGACATTTTGCCTACTTAGGCAAGCCTATTCTTCATCACGTTTCTCAATTCCCCAAAAACTCTTTTTTTTCTCTTGAGCAGTGCGAATCCATTTGAGAAAATTTCGGTGAATGAGTATGATCGCAATAATAACCAAAAGAATTAAAATTCCCACCATAATACTATTCCCGACGGTCTGAATGCCTTTGGCAATATGCTCTACACGATCACCGAGATGTTTCCCGATCCAGAGCATAATAGGTACATACACAGCAAGTGCGACGGCATTCCAGAAAGTGAATTTTTTCCATGGCATCTTTACGGTACCCGCGAGAAAAGGACCGAGGAAACGTACCTGAAAGACAAAGCGTGAAAGTACCACAATTTTCGTAATATGACGCTCGATAAAGTCCATCCGGCTTTCCATGCTATTGCCAAAGATTTTTTCTTTAAATTTGATGAGTCCTCTTTTCAAAAAACCACTTCCCCCTCGCACAAACCAGTACAACAATTGGTCCATACTCATCAAAACGACGTACAAGATAATAAAGGCAAACCAAAAAGGAAATGCTCCAGCGCCAACAATTGAGCCCATCAGGAGGATAAAGAGCTCCTCAGGAATACCAGGAAAAAGATTGGCTACCAATGTTGCTCCAGCAATCGCCAAAACAGAACCTGTGCTTAATTGTGTTACGAGCGAAGAAATCTCCATAGATAGATCACTAAAAACTATCGTATATCATAGCATAAAACCCCGCTGTCGGGGTTTTATGGGGATATCTTATCCAAGATTTTTGAGAGTCTTTACCAGGCGTGATTTTTTGCGTGCAGCTGAGTTTTTTTTGATAACTCCGGCTTTGGCAGCCTTATCGATGGATTGATAAAGCTTATTAACAAGCTCTTGTGCGCCTTTGGTGTCTTTGGCTACAATCAATTTTTTGAAAGCCTTGACCTGTTCGCGCATAGCACGACGACGCTTGTCATTTGTTGTACGACGACGCGCATCACGAGTCATGGCTTTTTTTCCTGCTTTGAGAATTGGCATAGATAAATAAAATGTGTGTTAATTATATAATGTATGTACTGAGATATTATTATACCCTCAGTACGGACATCTGAGACAGCGAGATAATAGCGTATAGGTTGGATTTTAGCAAGAGACCGCTCTTGAGCTTCATTTCTGCTATACTATGACCATGATCAATTATATTACTGGAACGATTATCCATATCGATATCAATGCATTGGTGATTGAAGCTCACGGTATTGGGTATCGTGTTTTTGTCCCACAGCATGTGGTTGGACAAGCTTGCGCCCACGAAACGATCTCGCTTTGGACGAGTTTCGTCGTGCGTGAACAATCGCAAGACCTCTACGGATTCCCGACACGTGACGAATATCAACTTTTTGAAAAAGTCATTACCGTTTCTGGGATAGGTCCGAAAACTGCCCTTGGTCTTTTCGATACGCTTCCTCTCGAGTCATTGGTTCAAGCATTGGTGAATCGTGATGCCGCAGCTCTTGCGCGTACTCCCGGAATTGGAAAGAAGGGTGCAGAAAAAATCGTTCTTGAACTCGCTGACAAAGTCGAAGGATTTCTTTCATCGGGGAGTACGGCTCCGTATAGCTCCCACACTGATCTGGCAGATGCGCTGGCAAGTCTTGGATATTCGACAGGTCAGATTAGAAATGTTTTGTCATCTATTGATACCACGCTTGGGCTCGAGGAGCAGTTACGCGTGGCACTGAGAGAATTGCAGTAATCAAAGAGAAAACCAGCGTTGGCATGCGCTGGTTTTCTCTCTAGAGTAGTTCTTTTAAAAGTGATCAAGCGTAAAGACGCTATTGAGCATATCTTCCCAAGGTTTATGTAAAAATGACATGATAATCATTGATGGCACGACAAAAACAGACAAAAGGACAAATAATCCAATTTTTAAAATAGTGAGAATAAGTGCACCAATTGTCCCAAAAATACTTTCTAACATAGTGTTGCTATACATCATTTCCCTCCTTCTCCATTTCGCTGATGGTTGTGGTTGCCGCAGGATTTGCAAGAAGGCGCTCCACTTCGATAGGTTCTTGCGACTTTTCAGAGAGTCCATAAGTCCCTTTGTCCATACGTGACAAAGCTTCTTTGACCTGCCCCAGGCGTGCCTCAAGTTCGCTTACGGCTGCTCCACGAGTGAAAAATTCCTCCATACGATCTGCTTGAACAGTGTAGTCTTCCTCGCTTTCATCAGGTTTTGGCGGGACAGCTGCCCAGTCGCCATCTGTGGCAATCACGCGGCCATTATCGCTTAAAGCTTCTTCTAATTGTTGTTGCTCATCCAAGAGCATGGTTTTGAGCTTTTCAAATGTTTCAGATTGAATGTGTTGCATATATCTTTATTATAGCACTCAAAAACTTTTCACGGAAACAAGAATCCGCTGAAGTGCTATTGTGAGTGTCCCGCCTCTCCTAATCGCTCGATAATAGCGTCAATGACATCCACGTGCGTCGTTATGACAATATACTGATTTCCGAGGAACGCCCAGTAGAGGACGGGTACCAGAGGGCCTTCGATATAGGTAGTAATTTCTTCTTCCGTCTGAGCATATTTTACCAGCTCCCCATTCTCATCAGGCTTGAGTATAAGGGTAGCTCCCTCGGGGACGTCTGCTGAAAGTTCTCGTAAACTTACATCATGCGTCATAATGGTAAATGAGTCATTGGTAAGGACAAAATCATCAATCATACGAATAAAGGCAGCACTTAATGCATTGGAACGATTGGTAATAACATCGCCAACAGATAAATCCTTGAGGAAGGCATCAGGCTGGGCAAAGATGATCTCAGTGTCAGTAATTGTGGTAATAGCAGCAAGCGTGCTATCCGGAAGTGGGTGACGTGGGATTTCTTCAATGGGTTTTTCTACGATACGCGTATCCATCTGACGTGTCACGGTTGGTGCACGCAAGACACGCATCGGAGTATTCAAAAGAAGAGTGTCTGCAAATGGTTGATCATATAGGCTCGGTTGGCGCACCGTATCGGTAATGCGTAGGACATCTTGGAGATCTTCAACCATACTGGTCTCCCACTGAGACATGCCCACAAAAGCTCCATCGATAGAAGTAATATCCAGCATCAAGAATGCATGCTCTTCGGTAGGGAGTCCGTAGAGACCATAGGTAAAGCTCTTATCAATCGAACGATCAAGACCTTTTGGAAGCACCACCTCAAATGATTGTAAAAAAGTCTGGATTGATGCTGGGCGTTCAATACCTGCAATGCGAATAGTTGGGAAGATGTGTAGCAGTGTTTTATTGGAGACGCGGTGTTGCCCCATAAGTTCTTTTAACCCATCGCGAGCCTGAAAGATGGAAGCAAAAGGAGTAAGATCAAAAGAAACCGACTCATTGACACGAAAAGGCGTCACTCCGAGAGTTGTTTTGGTATTAATGACGACCGCTTCTGGCTCATAGGTGCGACCTTTGCGAATCAATACTACTCCGAGGACAATCAAGAGAAGCGTGAGTATCCCAAAGACTATGTTCATCTGTGTCTTCTTCTTCTTTTCTTTTTTTCTTTGCTCGCGCAAGCGTTCTTCATGAAGCATATCAGCCATAGCTTTGGCGCTTGAAGTATTGATCGTATCAGCAATGTCCTTATACATAGTTTCCATGCCGCTATCGTCTTCTTTGATCTCATAGGCTTCATCTCGATTGGGAATCGATTCGTCCCCAGTAGGATTCACGGACATGTCGATGCCTGCATATTTCAGTTCTTCATTGAGATCATGAAATGTTTGTTCCTCCGTACTGGGTACGGGGGTAGTGATCTCTTCAAGAGTTTGGAGGACAAAGGGGGCTTCGTGCACGCCATCTGCATCAGTGAAATGACCATGCTGTGCCAGGGGTATGAGTTGCACCCCGAGGAGTTCAGCAACTTTTTCACTATGGAGTGGGGCAACAAAAGGATCATCAGATGAGGCGATAACAGCAGCTCGTCCCATATGCTGGTGAATGGCATGCCAATTGAAAGCTTTGGTAAGAAATGTTGCATTGACCAAGTTCAGACCCTCGTGTTCGATAGCTTCGGTAAAGGGAGCTACAAAGATACAACCAGCAATCGTGAGATCAGTATTCTCAAGTTCACGTAGAATAAAAGCACACCCGATGCTATGTCCAATGAAAACAGTTTCCGCATTGACATGGTGACGATAGGGTTCAAATGCTTCCTGCCAACTCGTCAGTGATTGGTGTTCGGGTGTAGGGAACCGTGGTACAAAAACCTCGTACCCTTGTTCTTCGAGTTTTTGTTTGAGCCACGGATACCAATTGGCGTCAGGACTCATATAGGAACCATGTATGATAAAGGCATTTTTCATGTACATACAGTATAGCAAATATATGAGAGCACTCACTTGCAAGTTTCCACTTTCCGCTCTACACTTAATCATATGTCTATTATCAAACATTCGGAACAACGTGTCGGTGTCTTCATCGATGCTCAGAACCTCTATCACTCGGCGCGACATTTATTTAATAAGCGTGTGAATTTCGATGCAGTGCTTAAAGATGCTGTAGCGGGACGTAAACTCATTCGTGCGCTTGCATATGTCATTACCTCAGAAACTGGCGATGAACAGACCTTTTTTGAAGCGCTGACTAAACAAGGAATTGAGACCAAAACAAAAGATTTGCAAATTTTCGCAGATGGATCCAAAAAAGCTGATTGGGATGTGGGTCTTGCCGTTGATGCGATTAAGCTTGCCCCCCGATTGGATGCTATTATCATTATTTCAGGTGATGGTGACTTTGTCCCGCTGGTACAATATCTTCAGCATGCCGTGGGAGCACAGGTAGAGGTAGTTTCTTTCAGATCTTCTTCTTCTATGAATCTTATTGAAGCTGCTGATGATTTTCTCGATCTCGCTGAAGACCCCAAAAAATATCTGCTCGGGTCGAAGCGCGCACGTTCACGACGCCGTACGTCAACAAAGAGGAAGTAAGTTGCTCTGTCTTCCTTATTCTTTTTTACAAAGAGGACAATGCAAAACATATAAAAGTATAAAAATTGTTCATATCTTTTTTACATAACCATTTGTACTTTTTGGTGTGGGTAATTTATAATTACACTATGAAACAGCCTGATCAAAATTCTTTTAATAATCAATCTTTTAGGGAAGATCTTCGTTCTGAAATTCCAGAAAATGTTAGGAATATACTCGATTACTATGCTTCCCAAAAAAAGAAAGAGGAAGGACTTCAAGATAACAACATTGAAGCACGTGAAAATCTTTATCCAGAATTAGCATATGATCCTTATAAAAACCCTTTGGATCTTTTTTATGAAATCATGAGTTCGGGAGTAGATGATGCATCGACAGACATTCTTTATGCACTTAAAGATATGCCAGAGAATTTCTCTCAACTTAGCTCTCAAGAACTGGAAGAAAAGCTACAAACCGCAAGGGGCATACAAGAAAGAAAACTCAATGAGGCATATACGATTTTAGAAACAAGGATTGTAAGTGGAAACCCCCAAGAGCAATATAATGCTTTTCACGACCTCTTGAGTATGGAGTTTGGTAAATTTGAAAAGCTTTTAGAAAATCCTAACCTTACTGGATTAAAAGATTTCTTTGAGAACCTCGACACTACTCAGGGGGCCTATTATTACCAACGTTATTTTGAGACATATCAGCATGAGGGTAAATTGAAGTATAAAGAGAAAGTAGCATTATCAAACGGTGGCGAGCTCCAGAGCTGGTCAAGCTATCCTTCTACAATAAAGATATATACAAATCCACAAGAGAAAAGGAAACAATACGAGCTCCGTGAGCGTTATGATGAACTTACTCACAACGCTCATGATAAGAGTCACTCGAGCCCAGCTTTAGAAAAAATAATACGTGCACAATGGAATTTGAAATCAAAAATAAAAGATACCCCTATCACATCACAGCGGCTAGGCCTTGTTACAGAAGTGGACCAACAAGATATCAAAGATTATGTTGAAATCTTACTTTCGCGTATAGGCAATGATATTGAGTCTGACTTTAATTTTAAGCTTAATGAGCTCCCTCTTGATCTTGGTATTCAATTTATTAATTTCATTAAACATGCAACTAAAGAAAAAGTTGATCGTACCCAAGTCCTTTCTCAACAACATGGTAAGTATTTTATTCATACCTTCCTCTCCCTCGCCCACGGTGGTCCTGAAATGGGAGAAAAAATCCTCGAACTCGGCGAACAACTACCACCGGAAACCGCACAAA
Organism: Candidatus Nomurabacteria bacterium; assembly: GCA_020632195.1. Lineage (GTDB taxonomy): Bacteria > Patescibacteriota > Minisyncoccia > Phycocordibacterales > UBA1006 > JACKGA01. Next base: position 6,263 of record JACKGA010000005.1, read on the forward strand.
AAATATTCAATAAATACGCAGAGCTGGTCGATCGTGTTAATGAGGTATTGGAATTCACCAAAAATGGATTCAAACAGGAGCTCCAGACACAACCAGAGATGATCAATGATATCCAACAGACCCTCTATAAACGTGGCGTTGCATTACTCGATAACTTCTATCAGGACATACAATCCAGTCAGGATATTGAATCGTTAGCCACCGAGATCGAACAACAACTGGATCGCATTAATGCTGACACCGTAACCACATTGGCAGTTTTTAAACATGCTCTACGCGAAGGTCACCAGTTACCTCTGGAGGATATCAAGGGTGCAACATTCGAATCCCACCATCCATCAGATTTTACCCCAGAACAGATTGCAGAAATGCGTGATATCTATGAAACCAATTGGGAGCATTATTCAGATAAAGCATTTGTGCAGCATATTCTTAAATATTTTGATACGGCTTTTGATACATCAAACACATTACAGAACACCCTGTACACCTTTGAAAAAGATAACCATATCCAAGCTTTTATTCGATTCGAGGAAAAAGAGCCTGGTACACGATATGCTAGCGCACTGAATGTAGATGAAAATATGCAAGGACTTGCGCTGGGGGAAGCTATGATGGATGAGGCACTCAAAAAAGAAGCCACATCCTCAGTGCTCAAAGCTGTCTGTGATCCAACGAGCCGCTCAAATATGCGTTACTTTGAAATGGGATTTATAGCAACAGGATTTACGGATGATAACCCACCAGTCTTCAAGATTGAATGGGATAATGAAAAGAATACACACTATCGTACCAAAGCTATGCCCATAAACGAGATTTTGCATCTCTCTCCCTCAGAAAAAACTATCGAAGTACACTCATCTGCGAGCCTACAAGAGCTTCATCAAGGATTTCCTGAGAATAAAGTACTCACCCGATGCTTCCAGGATCCTGTGGGGAGAGGAGATTGGTATGCTGTCTATGAAGATGCGGTCACACGTTCAGAAGATTCATAGAGTGCGTAAAACATACTTTTGAAGAGATCGCTAATACGTTTATCCTCAATAATAACCCCAATAAGATTTTCATCTGAAACGGTGATAATACCGACCTTATTATCATAAATCTGTAGAGCCGCCTCAACGGTGTTGAGAGGACTTTTTGAATATCTGAAGTCGGTTACTTTCAGATACTGTGGGTCGCGACGAGAGCGCTCATCAAACCAGGTGCGTGCATAGATATTTTCAAGGATAAGAATCTTTTTCTTGATCCCAATAATCTCTCGATCGCGCACATAGCGATCATTGATATCTTTGAAGTGTTTTTCTACCACCTCAATATCAAGATAGGTGAGCACCTCTTCTTTGGTTTTCAGGGTGTCTTTCAGTACTTCCCAGATTCCCTCTTTTCCTTCAAAGAATCGTACATTAGGCTTTCCTGTTGCAAGATTGAAATCTGATGCCATATTTCCTAGATCTCGTTCTATTTCCAACTCTGCCTTTGCGAGTTTTTGTTTTTGCTTTTCGAGTACCTTGGTGAGATAGGAGGGATGTTTTGCTTCAAAATATGCTGGCGAACCCTCTTCATCTATTTTTTCAATAACCCCCTTTTCTAGGAGCTTATCCAGCCCACGATAGGTAAGTACTCGTGAAATACCCGTTCCTATGCCAATTTCAGAGGCTTTTTTACTATGATTTTTTAATACATATTCATAGATTTTTACTTCATCTATACCAAATCCTAAATCTAATAATGTTTCAGAATACGATAATTCTTGTTTTTTTGATGTGTTTTGACTATTTTTCATATATTTATTGTAACAAAAGTAGTTACATAATGCAACTATATACACATAATAACTATATAATACAACACTTCTTTGTAATATTAGTATGTTATTTAAAGCTTTACAAAAGATTTTAAAATGTTATAATTACATCAAGAAAAGTTAAGGAAGTCAAAAGACAGATTTAACAGAGAGAGGTTCATTACAACAAATCAATCGACATCCCCTGTTGGGAGATGAAGGTTCCGCTTCTCGCGATATCATATACCGATTGGAACCCGGTCACTAGATATGTCGAGCACCTATCGAGCCTGTTGGCGTTCGAGATAGGCAGAAGAAGCCTAACGGTTCTGAAGAGATCCGCTGAGTATCAGGACTAACCCCCCTGATAACCAGAAATCTCTTCATAACCCCGGACCACGTTCGGGACAAACTGAGAGAGGAGAAACACATGTAAATATAGACACATGAAAAATACTTACCGAAAGAATAGTGGAGAGATAGGTAATAGAGAACAAACTTATACTTTGAAGTCCCTGTAGATGTATTACCCCCACTGTTCTCTCGGGAAGAGAGAGATTCAAAAAAGTTCACTGTTAATTAAAAAACATCAGATTCATATCTTTGTTGAGGTCAGAAAGTGACGTTAGAGGATATGAAGAAGCTGAATACCATATGCGTGATGATCATCACAATACTTCTGGAGAGAGGTTTGGTTGTGATGGTCACCGCATACCCAGACATATATCATGATGGTACACATGAGACTCTTTGACTTAGATCCTGAAATATATTCAGGACAAGAGAGCCTCTTTGCTATCAATAACGTGATACAGAGAGGCTCATAGTCCCCGCCTACGCGAGGATAAACAGTGAACCTCTCTCAATACACTCTTATTTAATAAGTGAAAGCGTTTTGTTTGTTTTATCAATGTGTCTGGGTATGCGGTAGCAATATCGCATGTTGCATTCATATCATTGATATTTCACAAAGAGATATTAGTGATATGAATGCAACTTCACTAAAAACCGTTACGCTTCCGGGCGTAACGGTAGTTGGTAAGATTGATCTTTCTAAATTTACCACTAAAGGTGGTAAGAGAAGAAAGAGAAGCTTCAGAATTCGACCAGCCACAAATGTGCTGGGAGATTTCTTGAAGAAGTAATCTTACCAAAATCGGCTCCCGCATCCTCGGGAGGATAATGATGTGTGATCCTGAACAATAGTAAGGAAACACACATAATGGGTCTGGTGTGCCTCTTCGCCAGCTGCAGGGTTGCAGAAAAAGAAGAGGCAGGGTATCGGTATCTGATCAATGGTTATGATCGAGATACCACTCTTATTCACTTCATCAGTCATGGTGGGGTGATTGGGGTTTTCCCAATGTATGTCCCTGTAGACATTAAATGGCAGCGCAAAAAAGTAATCTGAAGCGAGATACAGATTGCAGGTTTTTAACTGGCGAGCGTATCATGATTCTCTTGGAATGAATGATGTGATCAATAGTGGCACAATTACCTGAAAATATTGTGTTTCAAATCCTTAAATTTAAGGAGATGAAAGCAGAAAAAATTTTACTTTGGGCGCAAATGCAAAGCACCGGAGTTGATTTTTCTGTAAACGGGATAACCTTCCAAATCTCTTACCTTGGTAAGGGATTCTGGAAGAGGTATTTCCACAAGGGTTCACACCCTACTCGTGGAAATGTTTCTCAAACAGAAATGCAGGACGCTTTGGATAAAGCGACTACATTTACTCTGTATGAGGGGCAAAAACCTCATGAGGTTTCCCGTCAGGAATTCGAGCAGATGGTGGCATCTGTTTTTAATTTCTGATACAGAAAAATCTGAATAAGATTCGGAGTGGAGGTGAGAAATATTCTTATCAAGAGCTTGGCAACAGAACTCTCTAGCCAGTACTGAAAGGGGCTTGATACCGAGTAAGAAAACAAAAACAAACCGAGCAGGCGTAAGTTTGCTCGTGGTGATCCGCACCAACAAGATAGCGGGGTGGCGCAAGTGTCGAAATTCCAACAATCGGAATGGAGAACAGCTCAAGTCACAGCTTAAAAGCACCTTAAGCAAGTGCTTTCAAGAAAATGGACGTAACAAAAATCCCGTCCATCCTTGAGGAAGGATTCGTATTCACCGACGAGGTGAGCAGAATTCTTTCGCTCGGAATGGGCGGACGGAAAAACGTCATCATTTTCGGACCTGGCGGTCATGCCAAGTCCGAGATGGTGCAGGCCATTGTCCGCGGCCTCGGACTTGAGTCCGAAACCTTCTTCCAATTTTTTGGAGAAGGAATGGACGAGTCCAGACTGTTCGGAGGTCTGGATTTCAAAAAACTGGAGGAAGAAAAAGTACTCCAGTACTTTCCCGAAAAAAGTTTCTTGAACAGCCGCGTTGCGGTGTTCGAGGAGCTCTTTGATGCGCCAGCTTCCGTGTTGTTGGCGCTCAAAGATTGTTTGACAGCACGGGAACTGCGCAATGGGGCTCAACGCTTCCCCATGCGCACGGAGGTGATAATATGCTTGACCAACAAGCAGCCCTCCGAAATTTCAGAGCTTGGGCCTGCTGCCCATGCGCTGATCGAGCGTTTTCCATTGCAGTATAATCTGCAGTGGAAGGATTATTCCGCAAAGAGCTATACTCAGCTCTTTGAAAAGGTTGCGCCTCGCTTGGGCGGACCGATCCTAAACGGATTTAAAGCAGTTTTGGCCGAAATCCTGGCCAAAGCTACGGCAGAAGGTAATTTTGTCTCACCGAGGACTGCGGTCCACGCATATCAGGTGTGTCAAACATCTGCGAAACTGCGTGATGCAGACCATGTGGGACAAGAAGATCTGGTAGATCTCCGCTATCTGCCAGGTTTGGAAGGGTTGGCTTCAACCATTGAAGCTGACCTGAAAGCCGCCATGGAACGGGCGGCAGCGGAAAAAAACCTTCATACAGCGCAGGAGGAATTTGATGTGCTGAAAAACGAGGTCGAAAGGGAGACCTCGCCTATCAAGATTCTTCAGGCGGTAAAACGTCTGAGCGGCTTGCAGGATAAACTCGCAGAAGTGCGAGTTCCTGATGGCTTGACTGATAAGCGCAATAAAATGCGCGATGCGGTTTCTGGTCTGATAACCTCAGGCCAGCAGAGAGCCATCGACAGCACGCGCATTTAGCCGTGCTTGTCCAATGTGAGTTTATTTCTTCTCATTCTCTGCTTTGCGAAGCATGACGCAGAACAAAAGAAATTATTTGTCCCCGTATGCTCCACACAAAATGGGTTTGTTGTGAGAATAATGGAGAGCCACGAACAGAGCAGACTGTTCATAAGGGGTTTAGGGTTAAAAACTAATTTTGCCGAGTAGAAATATTCGGCATCCTTATTCAGATTTTCAAAATTTCTATTAGAGAGATTGAAAGTTTGATAGGGAGCAACGAAACTGCCCAAGCAATTTTGCAAAAGAAGTTTCAACATCGGCCAAGGAGGGCCGTCGATATGTCGCAAACATTTCGAACCGCTCCTCCCGCGCATTATATATCTCCCTCGAAAGAGGAGATGCGGGAGGTAGCAGAAAAAATCGGCCTATCCAAGTTCTCACCTGACTTGGCGGCCGATTTGGCAAATATTGCAGCTGGTGGAAAAATACTTCCGCCATCTGCATATAAAGAGCAGGTGAAAAAAGTTGTCGAGGAGAAGCTCCCAGCTCCCGACAGTTCTGGTTACTGGGAGCTGGCGAACGGCAGTTATACTAACTCTAAAAGCAAAAAGCTTGCGGATGCGGTAGAACAAGCCGTTCGCTACCACCAAAACGTTTGCGATTTTTTGCAGACGGTAGAGGTGGAAAATTTGCCTGGTTCGACTCCGCTCGAACAGGCGATGAATTGTCTGAAACTACTCAGTAAAATGAGTGGTGGTTCAGGCGAAGGTAGTGGAGAATCCCTGCCCATATTCGCCGAGAAGGCGGAGCAGGCAGGGCAAAAAGTTAATCAAGTTTTGGATCAGGTTGAAAGCCTGACTCAGGATGAGAAAGACCTTTTGGATCCGGATCAGGACGCTGGTTCGGGTGCAAGCGAGGGTGCTGATGACGATCAGCAAAAAATGTCCCTTGCCGAGGACATGCTGAATGGAAAGGATATTATGCTTTCCATAAGCAGAAATCTCGACAAGCTCACGCGGATGCAAGTTCGCAAGAGCAAAAAGCAGGAAGCGGATCCTGCTGGGGACGATATCCGCAAGCGCCCAATCCGTCACTTGGGCGAACTCAACAGGATTGAAAAGTCCTATTGGGGAATTCGCCAGCAGTCAAAGAGTTACTTTGACTATCTGGCCGTTACCGGAGGCATCCCCGTCCGGGAACGAGTGACGACCATTGAAAAAAAGCAGTTGTTGTATATCATTATCGACTGCTCCGGATCAATGGGTGAGGGGAAAAGAATCTTTAAAGCCGGGGGGATTCTGATGAACCGCTTAAAAGCGGTAATTGCCGGCGAGGCGGAGCTGTACGTCCGCCTATTTGATACCGAGCTGAAGCAGGAGTACCATGCCTGTACACCAGCAGAAGCAAAAGAGCTAATCAAGCACTTTACCGAGAAAAACTATTCGGGCGGAAGCACGGATATCTCGGGCTGTGCGAGAGCAGCTCAGAAGCGTATCGAAGAAATTATTGCCAACGGAGCCACCTATCGTCCGGAACTGGTGGTCATTACCGATGGCGATGACAGTATAAAACTTACAACAAAGGATTTTCCGGGCACGAAGATGCATGCCTTTGTTGTCGACACAGCCAATAACGCGCTTTGCGAGATTGCGAAAGCAACTGGTGGCGTTGGCGTGAACCAGATGTAATAATCTAGTGAGTGTATCTGAGGGAAAATGTTGTATGCCCTATCATATTGATAAAAGAAGAACGATTAAAACAGGAGGTTTTATGAGAGATCCACCTCTTTTAATTTGCCGAGGATGGGCGGCTGAGACCCATAAAAGCATTTCTATTAGTGTCCAATAACAACCTGCAAACAACTTTACGGAATAGAACGTGTTAAGTAGTTGTCTCCCTCCTGAGATTGGGGCGCTTTTGAAGCGAAATTCAAAAACCGGAAACCTCGCCGGCAATACAATGAGGGAGTTAAAGGGTTTTAACGATAGGGGGTTATTTAGGCAAACTAAAATATAGTTTGCCTTCCTTATTCCCTTCATCATGAGAGAGTGGTGAGGGGATTGGGAAAATTTAAAATTAAATAGAAATGAAAACAAAAGAAAAGAAAAAAGATTCAATACGGATCATGTGGTATTCAGCGCATCAGCCACACCGACTGGAAATTACTGAACTGAAAAAAATATTTGGTGTCGATGTTGTGATTGACATACATGGCTCAGGGCATACAAAACGTAACTACCTGTCTGCCAAAAGTATTGTTCAAACATTCAAAGATGGCAATTATGATGAAATACTTATGATTGCACCTCTATCAGTTATTCAAGCAGTCCTTGACTTAGGTGTTCAACCACTCAAGGCTCGGGTGGAACAATTATCTGGCCCAGGAAAACACGACTTCGAATACATGGGAAGATATTTTAAATTTTTGACTCCTATGTTCGAGCGTGTACAGGAAATACAAATTATTGCAGAGCCTATCTATGAATTCCAAATAATTAGTCTTGATAATATCTTTATCTTACCAGAAGTTTTTTATAATTGGAAACAAAAAAGTTTAGACTTTGTTTTGACTATCAAGGATGATTGTGAAAGGTTAGGTATTAGTTTACAGAAGTCTGTAGATAGTGAAGAGACTCTGATACTATACCCAGACGGGAAAGCAGCCATTGCAATTATCATGCCATATAGTGTTGATGGGGAAAAACGCATATTTAAAATGCCTCTTCAAGAACATCAGTGGTCTTGGAAGGAATAAACTAAGTTTTTAATAATGGCCGGGGAAGATTCCCTGGTCATTTGATATATTAATGTTCTTTTTTAGATAATCTTTTCATATCAAAATATTTGACGAACAATGATTTTTCATATTTACTGAAAGGGAAACATCTTTGTTAATCTTTTAAATCTAAAGACAATGAAACAATCACATAGCTCTCAAAAAACAGACAATGAACTTATTCAAGATTTCTTGGAACAGGACAGCACACTTGCTGTCGAGGCTTTGATCAATAGATACTATAAGAAATTATTGAATGCGATTCTTTTTCTTACCAAGAACCAAGCACAAGCAGAAGATCTGTCTCAAGATATCTGGATCAAGATCTTGGACAAACTTCGTGCTGGAAAATACACAGAAGGTAATTTTCCTGGATGGGCACAACGCATTGCTTATACTACCTGTATTGATTTTTTGCGTAAACAGAAACGACAAAAAACCTTTGCAACGCCACCAGGCCATGACCACCTACGAGGATCTTTTGCTCATGAGGATAATCAGCCAGACCAGCTTCTTATAAAAGACGAAACCAGGTACCGCGTACGCGCCTTCGTTGATGCATTGCCTTTGGAGCAAAAAGAAATTGTCTTGCTACGGCATTATGCTGATCTCAAATTTTCTGAAATTGCTCAACTTTTGGACATAAGTATCAATACCGCATTAGGACGTATGCGCTATGCACTTATAAATATGAGAAAAATGATTGATCAGCAAAAAAATGGACTCATGTAAAAAATCCCCCATAGAGTATCGGGGATTTTTAGTTAGATATTTGATTTCTCAGGTCGAAATCATTCAGGTGCTTTGTGGAAGGCACACACCTATCATCGGATGATGAGTATAGAGTTATAATCTAACATTATATTATTTTAACAGCGCAAGAATAATCTTCTGTGCGCTTCGTCTTTCTTTTTTTGTGAACGTTGCTTCTTTGAGTTTGATAACTTCATTGTATGTCCCAAGCGCCATATCTTGGGTTGTAGCGTTATAGATGACTACTACCTGTTGTTCTTTTTTGCTAGTTTCCTGAGGAAATACAGCATAATGATATTCCCCATCTCTTCCGTTGAAGACCAGATTGGTTTCTTGGATGCGTGGGATGATCGCCTCTGTGAATTTTTGAGCTGTGGCTCCATCACAGATTCGTATGATATTCTTTCGTATATTGTTTGGTATGGTGAGGGGTCGCAGATTCTCATCTTCTCGTTTTTCCTCTACTTCAATAGGTGACGTCACCTCCTGGTGTTTTAAAAAATGAGCCACCTCTTCTTCTTTTTCTTCTTGTGGTTCTTCAACTTTGGTAGTGATCTTTTTTTCTCTCACCTCATCTTCCGCCTGAAGCGTGTAGAGAGATTCTTTTTTCTTGATAAGAAAATCTAATCCTAGATCTTCTATTTCGACACCGGTTTCAGCGGTAAAGTCAGCCAGGTTGTGTCGAGATTTTTCGATCTGTGTCGCGCTTATTTCTCCCGCTTTGTTTTTATTGTTTTTGAAGTAAGCGTGCTCCACAACATAGGCATAATAAGGCTCTTGGTTGGTTTCATTATTGCGATGGAATACAATCTCTCCATCCTCATAAGAAAAATAATCTCCCGGATATAGAAGTACCGAGAATTTTTTTGCAGGGTCGTACAGACCCATTTCTTCCGCCACCATGTAGCAGTTGATGTTCAATCCTTCTTGGATTTCGAGTCGCGCAAGGGCATCAATAGCGCCTTTGCTATTCACCAATACGTTACCAGCAGACACAAGTCCGAAACTCATAAGTAAAGCAAACAAAAATAATATCTTTTTCATATTTTCTTTTTTTAATGTTTTGCAGGTATCATACATATATTGGTATTTTCGTCAACAATTATATTGACATTCTGTCAAATATATATAGTATGACGTACAAACTTTTTCAAATTAAAAACTAAAATCATGAAAAAAATTATAATATGTATTATCTGTAGCATTTCTTTTGCTACTACTTTTGCTTTAGCAGCAACTGACCAACGAATTCTTACCCTGAATTCAGATTATTCCGAGATGTTCAACGAACTGGGAGTGAGTCCGACAAACAGACTCACTTGGAAACTCATGCCGGAATACCGAGCAGAAGAATCTTCAAAATTCAATGTGACCTGTACGGTTCAAGAGGAAACAGTATCCTTTTCACAAAGCCGTGATACGGTAAAAATAGTGTACTCTGTATCAGGTGAATTGTCTGGAAACATTGAAGTCTCACAGATCAAGCTTACAGAATTTGACCAGCTTTGGTCAGCGGCTGATATAGATCCAGAAAAACCCTGGGAGCACCATACATCATTTTTTTCTGCTCAGACGAAGTCATCCATGATATTCATATCATACAATGGAAAGCGTATTATTCTTGACGAGGTAGTAGACCAGTTAAATACATTTTCTATTACGGATGATATTCTTGAAAGAGATGTGTCTCTTGATCTTCAAAAAGGTCTTTTGAGGATTTATCCCAAGAGTCACTTTTTTGGGCTAACAACTCCGGGAGCTTGGAACGTGTACATTTCTCCGCCAGTTATTGAAAAAAAAGATTTGTCTTTGGCTGATGTTGAACAAGTAGAGGTGGAGATGTTTTTCACGGGGTTACGAGGGAATAGAACAATTACGTTTTATCCCGACTCAATTGTTTTTTCCAGCGCGAACAATCAAGTCAAAATGATTGGATATAAAAAAAGTGCTGAATTAGCTATGGATATTATGTTTATTTTGTCTTTTGAGAGAAAGGATAAGAGAGCATATTTTGTTGATTTTTGGGATCGAGAGCAAACCCAATACAGTGAACAGAAGTATGTCCTTTTTTCAGTTTCGATAAAGGAACAAGGAGGAGAGATTCAGTCCAAGCGTCTTTCGGGATCTCACCTACCAACGTATGGGACCTATCCTGATGCCGACCTTGCAAAAAAGGGGAGCGAAAAAACGGCCCCCTATGCTAACCAATTTGCAGAAATGTTATTAGGTTGGCAAAAATAACAAAAAAATTTCTTAACCAAAAAAATAAAGACATCATGAAAACACTCGTAGTAATCGTATGCTTCATTATTACTTTTTCTGCCAAAGCAACAATGCCAGCAGGAAAAGAATTTTCTATTTCTAAAAACTATAAAATTATCATGCAAGATGATGGAAAGGTTTTTTTAGTAGGCAAAGAAGCTTTTGAAGAGATTATTCCTCCTTCTAAAGAAGATTGGGATACTTTTGCCCAAAGCTTAACCGTAGAAACTATCAGCATTCCAGAAAAACAAAAAATTTTTAATATTCTGAATGACCATAGAGTTAAGGTTAAATACAAAGGAGAAGCGATAAAAGTTATTTTCCGTAACGAAAATTATGGAAAGATAATGTTAACCTATACAGCACGTGGTGAGTGTTGTATGGAAATTTTAAAAGACTTGAGACTTTACTGAAGTCTCAGATCACACCATGAAGGCCCGCGACTATTGTCCGGGCTTTTATTCTTTCTTCTTTTCCCCTATACTTTCTTTATACTCACTTTAATATCGTTATCATCAGACGCAGAGTTTTGAACATCTTCAATACTTCCGTCTGGCGAGAACGAACCAAGGCTTATGAAAAAACAAGAATTTGTAACGAATGTTGCTGGTAAAGAATGGAAAGCAATGTTTACTGACATTGCTGATCAGGCAAATGGATCGGTAATTTTGTCATGTGACGATACGGTAGTAATGGCTACAGCAGTCATGTCGAAAGATGGGCGCGATAATCGCGGCTGGTTCAATCTCACGGTTGAATATATGGAAAAGTACTATGCCACTGGAGAAATCCTTGGCGGGCCCTATTCTCGTCGTGAAGGACGCCCGACAACTCAGGCGACGCTCGGATCACGTATTATTGATCGCACACTGCGCCCTCTCTTCCCTCATTATATTCAAAATGCAATTCAGGTAATCGTATCTGTTCTGGCGGTAGGAGATGCAGACCCTATTGTATTGGGGACGAATGCGGCATCGCTTGCTCTGGCAACCTCAGATATTCCATGGGCGGGTCCAGTAGGATGTATCCGCTTAGGGGTTTTGAAAGACTCAGAATCACTTGAGATAAATCCCTATGCACCGATCAAAAAGTCAGGAGGTACCACTGAAACAAATTTTTCTTTTGATCTTCTTGTGTGTGGTGCCAATAGTACACTCAATATGATCGAGGCGGCGACGTTCGAAGCGAGCGAAGAAGAGCTCGGTGCTGCTCTAGAAAAAGCACAGACAGAAATTAGCGCGCTTGAACAATGGCAAAAAGACATTGTTGCCAAGATTGGAGTACAAAAAAAAGCCTTTGAAGAGCCAGAAACTCCTGCAAACGTGCTTGAGCTTTTTGATACTCATATGCGCGCCACGATGATCGAAGGGCTTTTTGGGCTCGACAGTAAGGCACGTATTAGTGAATTTGAAGAACAATGGCATGAACTTCTGGCCGAAAAATATCCTGAGGATGTATCATTAGGAAAAGAAATATTTGATGCTCATAGTCATGCGCGATCGCGTGGCATGTATCATTTTCACCATACCGTTGATGAAATGTATCACGATGCTGCTTTGCAAGAGGGTAAACGCGCTGACTTGCGCGCCATGAATGAAGTGCGTGATCTGTATGCACAGGCTGGAGGTTTTTCACAGCGCTTGCACGGATCAGGATTGTTCTATCGTGGTGGGACACACGTCTTTTCAGCGCTTGCTCTTGCGGGTCCAGATACACGCCTCGAACATGATGAAATGGAAGTTAAAAATGCTGAACGATTTATCCATCACTACAATTTTCCGCCATTTTCTGCCGGTGAGACAGGGCGTGTTGGTGGATTTAATCGTCGCCAAATCGGGCACGGAGCACTCGTACAAAAGGCATTTTATGGAGTACTTCCTTCTGTCGAAGAATTCCCCTATACCATGCGCGTGGTGTCAGAATCAGTTGCATCCAATGGCTCAACTTCTCAGGCTTCGATCTGTGCAACCACATTGGCATTGATGGATGGTGGCGTACCGATTACCCGCCCTGTTGCTGGTATTGCTATGGGATTGATGATGAATAAGGCGGGTGATTATAAAATTCTTACTGATATTCAGGGACCCGAAGACCATCATGGCGATATGGATTTCAAGGTAGCCGGGACGCGCGCAGGAGTAACAGCCATTCAATTAGATATTAAAGTAGATGGTGTCCCGGTGAAAATTCTCAAAGAGGCACTTATAGATGCCAAAGCAGCTCGCGAAACTATTCTCGACACCATCGAGTCAGAGATTGCCCAGCCACGTGCTGAGATGAGTCAATATGCTCCCAAAATTGTCTCGACGAAGATTGACGAAGACGATATTGGAAAAGTGATTGGTTCGGGTGGTAAGACGATTCAAAAAATCCAAGAAGATACCGCAACCACAGTGACAATCGAAGAGGACGGAACCGTCTTCATCACGGGTCTTGCTGACGGTCCATTGCGCGCCAAAAATATGATCGAACAAATCGTCAAAAAATGGCAGGTGGGTGAAGTGACTAGCGGACGCGTCATTAAGATCCTTGATATTGGTGCGATTGTACAGATCTCACCCATGCATGATGGATTGGTGCACGTATCAGAGATTGCCCCATTCCGCGTAGCGAATGTTGCGGATGTTTTGAAAGAAGGCATGGATGTACCGGTGAAAGTAGTATCAGTAGATGCTGCGAAAGGGCGCATCGGTCTGAGTATCGAAAAAGCCGAACCAGGGTTTATTAAGCAATCATAAATAAAGTTAAGGATATTGCGTATGATAGAAAGAATACATTTTCCACACAATGAAGATGATCCCAAAGTGGTAGATCTAATAAAAGAACATCGTGAAAAGCTCAATTGGCATTCCTTTGATCATATTGGGTCTACAAGAAATGGTGGCTTTGATCATGAATGGACAATTAAAGATTTTGAAAAACAAATTGCTTATTTACGCAAATGTGACCCCATACATGCCATGTTCTTTTTTCGAGTTATTACTCGTGATGAGAATTTTCTGAAAAAAATTATGACAGAAATATCATTTGATCCTCGTGTCGTGTGGGAACAAGACAAAGATTCTCAGCGGGAATATCATAATTCTTATGAGGATTTCTATCATGATTATGTATATAAAATCGTTTCTGTTGAGATGTCGATGGATTATAATTATCCTGATGGTTTTTTTGCAAACCGTTCTGATGACGATATTCTCGAGATGCTCAAAATTTATAATCAGGAGATTGAGGATGTGCGCTTGATCGCACAAGAAAATATAGAACGTATCTCAAAAAAATTTAAAGATCGATTAAAAAGATTCTCTCAAAAATATGATATCACTATTGATGAGTCTCTCTTGGATCATAAACTTCAGATGGTTGAATATGATGTTTTTGACAACTATGTAGGAGATCAGCCTTACAGTAATATTCCTGGTAAAAAAGGGGGAGATTATGATAAAAGTGAACATCGTGTGCGTATAAAAATGGATTCATTTGGTAATGTAGACGAAGATGTAGTTCAGCACGAGAATCTCCATGTTGTTGCAGGTCGAGAAATGAACGTTTCTCTTATAGATCTAGGATTTTCAAAGACAGAACCTATTATTGAGGGCTACTCAATACCGCGACAAGGACTTGGTTTTGACAGGCGCATCAATCGAAGGGGCAACGAATTTACCTGGCTAGATGAGGCGATTACCGAGCGTATCAATGAGATCATTATGCATGATAATATTGGTACTAATGACAATGGACGTTCTTATACCTCAATGTCATACCCTGATGAGCGTGATCTTTTTGATCTGATTCTTACCTCTGGTACAGTTGATATTGATCAAAAATATTTCTTCCAAGCATATTTTGAGACGACGCCAGAAGATCAAAAGCATCTTCCTCTGCGCACAGAATTATATCAAAAGATCTCAGAAGCATATGGGAGCCCTATATTCCTGATGCGTATCGATGATCTTGTGGGCGAATTTGGCATTAGGGAAGTAAAGGATCTTTTTAAAGAGGGAGGAAAAGAAGCGATTGAACAGCGATGGTATGATACGTATACTACGACTGGATAAAACTAAAAATCAGCACCTTGAGGTGTTGGTTTTTAGTTGAGTCATAAGTTGCCCAATTCTGCTATACTATTCATATGTCAGATACCTCAGAAAATTCAGCAAAGCCTCATGTCCCGGTTTATACTATTGCGATGACGATGGTATTTGCTTTTTTTGTTACGGCGCTCGGTTTTTTGATTCTTGGATCCGGGTTTGGGAGAGTTCTCGGGATCATCATTGTGCTGGTGATTGTGGTGAGTGTTGCTATCACACTTGTCCTTTTTCATAAAAAGAAGAGCCTCGATCGCATACAAGAGGAGGAAAAAATTCGAGCACATCGCGAGCGTATGCAAAAAATCTCAAAAGAAATCATTGCTGCCGGGACACTTATGCCATTACAAGAATTAGACCAGCGGACGCTCAATCATTTTGTTGCTTTTGTTTTAAGTCAGTGGGGTTATCGTGCTGATGTGCCAACTCAGATCCCCAATCAGCCACCATTGCCACACGTATGGCTCTATCAAGGAGCACAACAATTCGCCACCTATATTGATACTGATAGCAAGCCTATTTCAGAATTTGCATTACAAAATTTTGCTTCTCGCTATCTCGGGCGTTCGTCTATCCGTGGTGTCTACATTACTCTCGGGAGTTTCAGTTCTGAAGCACAGGCATGGGCAACACAGTTTCAACCAGTATTGTGGCTCATTGATGCACAAGAACTTCTTTCGATTATCCAGCGTACTGATCGCAAAATTGTTGACTGGAATGCGGGACCCTATACTCCTCTGGCATAATGTTTCTTTTCATAGTACTCTAAAATAAATTTATTCTTAACCTTTTAAAATAGTTTTTTATGGAACAAAGAAATAGGGGAGGCGGGATGCTTAGTTTGTTATGTGTGGTAGTTATTTTTGTACTTACCTTAGCTCAAGGGAGCAGTGGTAGCTACTCCAAGCCGTGGCAACCTTTTGATTCGGTCGAGGGGATGCTTGCCATTGTAGCACTTATTGCTACTGGTACTATTGGTGGGATTGTCTTGATTACAAAGAAAGTAAACAAGACAGAAGAAATGCCAGATGATGGTGATGGAGTAAGCCAAGAATAAACTATTGGCAAAAATCAAACCTGAGTTTCGACAAAAGCTTCGATATCGTATCGAAGCTTTTTTTTGTTAGTGAAACTATGTATGGGAAGCGCGGCGGCGTGCCTTATTTCAAAAAAAGAAGAACGCCGCCGCGCCCTCCACCCACTTACTTTTTATGAAATTTCTTATGTACATCACGCAGGTGTTTGTCGGTGACATGCGTATATACCTGTGTGGTGGCAATATTTGCATGCCCCAGCATCATCTGCACCGAACGCAAATCTGCTCCATTCTCGAGCAGATTTGTCGCAAAAGAGTGGCGTAAAACGTGTGGTGTTACATTTTTGGTTACCCCAGCTTTGGTCGCATAGTGTTTGACGATGCGCTCGACAGATCGAGTTGTCAGGCGACTCCCTTCATCATCGCCATTATTATGTGAAAGTGAAACAAACAATGCTTCGTCCATATCGCCACGCGCATCGAGATATATTTTTACTCTCCGTTTTGCATCTTCCGACAGGAAGACCACGCGTACTTTGTCACCCTTTCCACGAATCGACATTTCATCTTTTGAGAGGTCAATATCACGGTTCAGTGAGCATAATTCTGAGACACGCAGTCCTGTCGAAAACAGCAATTCAAGAATCGCACGATCGCGCAGTGATTTGAGATCCGTACCATCAGCTACCTCAATAATCCGTAAGAGTTCGGCAACCGAGAGATGGTCAATATCACGGTCACCGACTTTAGCGAGTTCAATAGCATCGGGGGATAATGACGAAATGTTTCGTTTCATCAAAAACTTCAGAAACATACGAATTGCAATCATATAATAATTCTGTGTTCTTTTTTTCATTGTCCCAGCCGATTGTCCACGTATCTTTCGCCCAGGAGCACGATTGATATCAAGGCGAAACCGCCTGACGACTTCATCGGTAATATCAGACGGTTTTTGAAATTTCCCAAACTCAAAAAAACGCGTCAAATAGCGGTCGTAGTTTTGCACAGTTTTGAGACTACGTCCGCGTTCAATCTCAATATATTCAAGAAATTGTTGTTTCAGGTCAGACATCGTGTACGACATATGAACAGTATAACAAGAATTCAATCTGTTTGAGAAAAAAGTTTTTTGAAAGAAATATAAGATCTGTGCGTAGTAATGTGTGTAGAGATAGATATCGCTCTACGCAATACTATTTTTTTCATTATTGACTTAACTTTTATATTTATGAAATCAACAACACTTACTCCTATGAAAGCCATTTATCTTTTTCTGCTCGTCCTTGCGATTGGATTCTTTGCTACAGCTTTTACGGCACTTGCTGCAGAACGTAATGGCGATGGTGCACAGAAAGCTTTTCGTGCAAACTTAAGCGAAGAACAACTCGAGATTCTTGATGAGGCACGCAAGCTTCGCGACTCAGGTGATTTCGAAGAAGCACAGACTCTTGTAGAGGAAGCAGGTATTGAAATGCCGGTGCGCGGCGAACATGATAAAGATCGACCAGAACTGACTGATGAACAAAAAGATATTCTCGATCAGGCACATGGGCTGATGAATAATGGCGATACCGAAGCCGCGAAAAAACTTCTCGCTGATAACGATATCGATATGCCTATGCGCGGTATGCATAAAGATAATGAGGAACACGAAGCAGTAAAAGCTGCAATCGAGGCAGGCGATTACACCGCATTCAAAGAAGCAACGGCGGATGCACCTGTAGAAATGGATCTTAATGAAGAGCAATTTCAAGGCATGGTAGAAGCGCACAAGTTGCGTGAATCAGGAGACTTTGAAGCTGCACGTGCACTTATGGATGAGCTCGATCTGCCACAACCTGGCAAGCGTGCGCACAAGCATTTTGTACAGAACTTATCAGACGAAGATAAAGCAACTATCCAAGAAGCACATCAGCTTGCCAAAGATGGTGATATTGATGCTGCGCAAGAGCTCCTTGAAGACAACGGCATTGCATTGCCAGAAAAAGAAGGATTCTTTAAAAGAATTTTCGGGAAGAAATCCTAGGCAAAAAATTGAATGACTGTAGTTAAAACCATGTTTTCTTGGTGTACACAAGGACGTGGTTTTTTCTTGAACTTATTTTGTGAAGGAGGTACTCTTTTTGAAAGAATATTTTTTAACTTAAAATACAGGGAGGAAAAATGGACAATGGATTTAACAAGTCACATCCAGAAAGAAAAGACGATGAGGTATTTGTAGGCAATGCAAACGAATATGGATTCCAAAACATTGGGTGGGAGACTAAAAGGAAAGGAAAACAAGCATATTATTCAACAGGAGACATGTATCCTGATAAGAGCTACTTTCCGGTATTTGCTTCGGCAAGTGAAATAGAATCTGAAAATAGAGAAATCTATAATCGATTGAAGCCATAAGAAAAGATCAACTTTAAAACGCGTACAAGTTTGTATGCGTTTTAAATATTTCTGATATACTCAAATCATATGAAAAAATATCTTTTACCTTTTGTTTTGATTATTCTTCTCATCATCGCTGCTGTAGCATTGGGCGCAGTGAAGGAAATTATGACTAGAAATGTTTCTTCTGATTCAAATATGTCCATATCAGAAGAAACGCCTGTTGTTGTCGAAGATAAATCAAGTGAAGTATCTGATAGCATGAACGAAAATAAAATGAATACGGATCCAAAATTACTTGGGAAAACATGGATGTGGGTTCGCTCTTATAAAGAAGGGAGCTCAGAATCATTTATCGAACCAATACAAGAAACAGCTTTCACTATAACCTTTAATGAAGATGGTTCTGTTGGTGGGACAACTGACTGTAATAATTTTTCAGGAACCTATACTCTATCGGGAAATAGAATTTCATTCGGACCCATGATGCAGACGCTGATGTATTGTGAAAACTCACAAGAGTCCGCGTTTCTTTCTCAACTTCAAGATATTGAAGAGTATTCATTTTATTCAGATGACCAATTAGTTTTGGGTACACAAGATATGGGAATGGAATTTAAATAATATGCGCTACCTCGGTATTGATTATGGTACAAAGAAAACAGGGTTGGCTTTTTCTGATGATTCGGGTTCGATGGCTTTTCCGTACAAAATCGTACCGAGTGAAAGTCTTGTAGATACGCTCGTCAGTCTAAGAAGTCAAGAACATTTTGATGAAATCGTTATGGGGCATTCAAAGGCGGGCACGGGTGCGGATAATCCTGTGATGAAAGAGGTCTATGTTCTCAAAAAAGATCTCGAACAATTATTTTCAATACCAGTGCATTTTGAGAACGAATTTGGTACCTCGGCGCAGATTCATCGCATGCATGATATGCTAGCAGGTATTCGACCTGATACGGAGAGGAAAGTAAAAAAAGATACACGCCCTGTCGACGATCGAGCCGCAGCGCTGATTTTACAAAGATTTCTTGATAAGATGTAAACCTATGAATGAAAATACTAGAGAAGTAACAAATGAAAACATGGAAGAAGAGGTAGTAACAGAAGAAGTTGTACCAGAACCAACATATGTCGATTATGAAACTTTTCGTTCTATGGATATGCGCATGGGAACGATTCGTTTTGTCGAGCCCGTCGAAGGTGCTGATAAGCTTTTGCGCTTCCTGATCGATTTTGGACCAGCCGTAGCAACGATGGAATATACCGATGACGCAACAGGTACGACGTACCCTGTTCGCCAGATTGTGTCCGGTATCCGCGAATATTATCCTGACAATTATACGGAACTCGTTGGCAAGACGTTGCTGTATATTATCAACCTCGAACCGCGCATGATTCGTGGCGTGGAAAGTCAGGGAATGTTGATGGCGGTAGGCGAAGGTGCGCCAGTATTCGTCGTTCCAGAGACAGAAGTAGAAAGTGGAAGTGCGATACGATAGAATTTGACTTTTTTATTTTTTATACTAACTTTTTGTTTCGTTATTTCCTTTGTATATGTATCTGCTCCGGAGGCACCGAAAGAGTCAATAATTTTGCCGGTTTTGTTTGGAGTAACAGCAATAATTGCCGCATATTCCTACCGAAAAGAATTGGTAAAATAAAAAAGAAATCAATAAAAGCGTGGAATTTTTTCACGCTTTTATTTTGCTTAAATTTCAAAACTTTTTACCTTGTCATCCCCGCGTTCTTTTGTGTCATCCCCGCGCAGGCGGGGATCCATCTTCCAAATAGCATGCTATGGGTCTCCGCTTGCGCGTGGATGACACATAGAAAGAAGTACTGAGATGACATAAAAATACCCAGAGATGACACGAGGATAAACATAGGGACGAACCTAAAGGGGTAGATACAGTATAGCAAGAAATTTTCCACACAGACCTATGACTTGCACGAAAAATGCTACAATATTCTGCATGATTAAAAAGTGGTTTTTCAAACTCAAATCCTGGGTTGCATCGCTGGCACGCCATCGTTTTGCTGAGCCTATTCTTTTCTTTATTTCATTTGCTGAATCTTCATTCTTCCCAATCCCGCCAGATGTGATGTTGATCCCGATGGTCGCCGCCAATCGAAAAAAATGGTTTCGTCTTGCACTGATTACGACGATTGGTTCTGTGGTAGGAGCAATAGCTGGATATATGATCGGAATGTTCCTCTATGATGCGGTAGCTTTACCTCTTATTCAGACGTATCACTTGGAAACACAAATGATAGCTGTTGGGGCTTATTTTGATCAAGGAGCATTTTTAGCTATGTTGATATCTGCTTTTACTCCTATTCCATTTAAGATTTTTACTATTGCTGGTGGGCTCTTTCGGGTTGCCTTTCTTCCTTTTGTTATTGCGAGTATCATTGGTCGAGGAGCACGATTTTTCTTTGAAGCATTTATTGTCCATAAAGCAGGAGGTTATGTATCGCTCGAAAAAAATCCATACTGGTATATGATTTTGGGTCTTTTAATAGTGATTGCGATAGTAGTGTATTTTGTGGTGAAGTAACATCACTTTCATCGCTTCTTTTATTTAGATGCTATAATTGATATATGCATTTCCCGTCACTTTTTAAAAAGAAATCAACATCTGTGCTCGGTATCGAAATTATCGGGCGCTCGATTCGCTGGGCTGAGGTTTATTCTACTAATAATGGTTTTGAGGTGCTTACCCATGGCATGCTTGATACGGCGCATCAGCTGTGGAATACATCACTGGATATTGAAGATGGTCTTGTCGATAGTCTCGCTCCCTTGGCAGCATACCGGCATCTTCCTCTTGCATGTGTCTTGCCAGCCACTATGACCCAGACGGCATACCTTTCTATTCCTCTCGAGGAAAGAGCCAAGAGCCCTATCGAACATGTGATCAAGACACATGTAGAATCGTATATTGTCGAACACGATACTTTGGTTACGAGTGATACCGTGTGTCTGTATGATGTACTTTCTCACACCAAACAGCGCGTAGAAATTGCAGCGACGTTTTATAGGCTGTCAAAAGTACAACATCTGACCGATATATTGCATGCGCTGGGATTCAAAGATATTCAATATATTCCTTTTCATGACACACTTCATGCGCTTCATATGGACCATGATCCATCACTGATTATATCAATGGCCGACCAGACGACCTCACTCTTCCAACTCCATGAGGGGACTCTGCGAGGGTTTGGGTCTGTTGCGCTAGGAGCATCAGATATTTTTGGCTTAATTCATGATACCGTAGGAGAAGATTTGGCGCCACGTGTGTATGCCCGCTACGGTATCAAGTCCAACCATCGTGATCCTAAGCTCTATAAAGCTCTGGTAGAAAAAACTCAAACCATCACCGACTTAGCACAACATATGATTACCGAATCCAACAAAGATCACCATCTCATTATTGCTGGAGATCACGCTATGTTGCCCGGGCTCGATACTTTTTTTGCTACACAATTGCGTCGCACACCTCGGATACTAGAAGTGTGGCAACGTTTTATTGATCCCAACCAACAATTGCCGGTGATTGACGCGCATGATATGTTGCGTTTTGCCCCTGCGCTAGGTGCAGCAGTTGATTACCTAGACCGTCAGGGACAGTCAGGACGCTAGTTCGTTATCTCCTATATCCTGTGCCAATCATTTGCCCCTGTAGTTTAATGGATAGAACAAGGGACTTCTAAGCCTTTAATGGAGGTTCGATTCCTCCCGGGGGCACATGATTGCACGGGATAGGTCATAGGGCGCTTATGCTTTCGTATTTTTATTTTGCTATACTTTCTCTATG
Source organism: Candidatus Nomurabacteria bacterium (assembly GCA_020632195.1). Lineage (GTDB taxonomy): Bacteria > Patescibacteriota > Minisyncoccia > Phycocordibacterales > UBA1006 > JACKGA01. Next base: position 28,298 of record JACKGA010000005.1, read on the forward strand.
AAAAATCTTATCCCTAAACAACCTATTGTATTAGTCATTGCTCTTGCGATAGTGGCTACTATTATTCTTGTCCTGACTCAGATCAAGCTCATTCAAAAAGCGCCACTTGCCGACTCTCAAGATATTGTACAGGTCTTGCAAGAAAAATTTCCCTATTCAACGATCCACGAAGATATCCTTGATCCTGGCGTTATTGTCTTGGTGTATAATGGGCAGAGTGAACAGTGTAAGCGGGCGATTCGCTTTGTAGAAAGTCTAGGCAAAAAATATCCCGAATACCGCACCACAATCTATGTTATTGACGGCAATGACTATCTGCATGAATTAAGCAAAGAAGAAACATGTTGGGTCAATACAGAATTGACCGAGCAATGGCTCATCTATCCAACAATTTTCTTCGAGGATCAGGTCTTTGTGGGCTATGGTCCAGGAACTAAGTGGGAAATCAAAAAGATGTTGAGAGAAAAGATATAAATAGCCAAAGCATGGGGAGCGGACAACCATGAGATGTATCGAGTTATATTTTCATATACGTCTTTTAAATATGGTAATATGTGGAATATATGCATGAAAAAATTCCCTCACCCAACAAGCAAGACACACTCGCTGGAACATCTCAGAATCGCGAGCCTATAAAAATAAATCAGGAAGCTTTGCGTTATTTCTCTGGGACTGCAGATTCTATTGATTATCTTGCGGCGAAAAAGATTTTTGAAAAAAATATTGTTACAGGGAAATTTGATGCTGAGCTCATCAATACCCCAGAAACCATAGAAGCTTTAAAAATATTCATCCAAGGACAAAAAAATCATCCTCGGAGTACGGTTGAGGGAATTCTGGGAGAATTGAAAGCATCAGGAATGTTGGCTCAGCCAGTGAAAGAAAAAAAGAATAAAGTCATTGAAGAAGATCTGTATTCAGGGAGAGTTTCTCTCGAGCTTGTTGAGGCGCAACTCGACGAGTCAGCTCAGGAACTCCTTGCTGCCAATCTGCTCTTACGAGAAATTGAAAAGGCAAATATTTTTAGAAATAAAGCAGCGCTGTATGAATTGTACGAAAGGACTGCGTATTTAGAAAATAATCAAGATACTCATGAATTTCCTTATTATGCAGAATTTGCAAAATCAGGCTTTTTGCGCAATGGCGAAGAAGAAGCACAAAAAGATTTTACGGAGCTTCAAGAAGTCAAAAAACTTTTTGCTCAGCATGGTAGTCATATTACCACTCATGATCGAGAAAAAATAGAAGACACAAAAAAAATTGCAACCCTCACCGAGCGAGGTCTCGCTTTTGGGGTGTCTCAAGTGGGGTGGTACGGTGAACAGGTTAAAATGATTCCGACTTCAGAATTCGATGATGTAAAAAGAGGGGTTGATGGGGTTCTAGAAATTATAAAAGAAGACACAGAGAGTGATTTTATTGGGTTGGGTATTGATGTTACGTTTCGAGGACTTCAGAGCGAAGAATTCAAAAGTAAGTTTTTCAGGATGCTCGATTCTTTAACTCATGGGCATCAGACACGTATCAAATATGGAACCGATCATACCGGTGCTCCTATGAAAGAATTTGCTGTGCCTAAAATTCTTATCCACTTTGATATTGGTGATGTTAAAGATATTGTCCATATGTTGCAACAGGCTGATTCCCCTACCTTGCAAAAAGATTTTGTTAACAGCCCTCAAAAATTTATGGTCATGAAGCAGATTGTCCATCAATGCCTGATGCTCTCAGGATTTGCAGAAGAAGTAAAAAATCCTATTTTCCGTAGATATAATGCCATCATTAGTTCTTTGAAAGAGCTCTCATGGAAAAGCCCGCTCATTAGCGATATGCTTGAATCAATCGAGTATGACGAGGTTTCTGATCGGCTCAATCAACTCATTTCTGAATTTAAGAATATGAATCGCTAATACAGGGAAAATCTGCACGAAGAGAGGAACCTCAGGATTTGCAGAAGAAGTAAATATAGAAATTTTAGAAGATGGAAAAAGATAGTTTGTAGTATTTTTAAAAACCAGAAAACAACGGAGATTGAAATTCGATTTATCAGAACTTACAATTGCGCCAGCAATTGGTCTTATGATTATTGTAAGTTATCTTACATGCATAGACACAAGTGATATTGAAAAGAAAAGTGATAATGACAGCATAGGAGAAAAGCTCCTAAAGCAGTCATCAAAACTGCCTTACAATCAGCATTTGTATTGTTGTTCAATTCATGTAGTCAAAAAACTGCAAAAAACACCGCATTCAGTATCGCTGGGTAGCGGCTTTTTTGTACTCGTTTTTTTGCTACTCAACTACCTCGCACTTTGAACCATATCCTCAATTGCGAGGGGTTAGGCTACTTAATTGTCGTTGTTAATTATACGTGAATTATTGATCGATGAAAATGAAGTAACAAAAAAGAACCCAAAATCATAATGATTCTGGGTTCGTTAGGATATTGTTCGGATTTCATAATCCATTTTTCGTATCTTGATATTCACTATTACCAATGAACATACCGCCAATAGAGAATACTCCGCTTATAACTAATGCGGCACTTAAATCAACACGATTTGCTGAGACGATAAAAGACAAAAAACCAAATAATAAACCATAAAACACAATCCAAGAAAATCTTTTCATTTTTAATACATTTTGATTTAACTCCATCATACCCAAATCATTGACGTAGTCAATATCGCGTAGTATTTTCAAATCAAATTGATAAAAATAATATCAAAATGGATAGAGATCAATTATTAGTATTCACTAACTTAGTGAGACACTTCAGTAAAAATTTACAGAAGGTAAAATCGACGAACTCCATCAGCATATTACCGATCTCGAAGAGGAAATTATCAGCTCAAAGTCAACAATTAAGACTTATGAGGATTTCCACGAACTTTGGTCTAAAATGGCTAAAAATATACGTTCTATGGACAATATGGAGCAACTCAACGAATTCCTCCTAAAAGTCTTCACGAACTTTGTAGTAAGTCGAAAAAACGTTATTTCACATACGTTAAATGCCCCTTTCGAGGCATTAGAACGTGCAAATGATGCAATTGTTTCGGACGGTGGGAGATAAGGGACTCGAACCCCTGACCTTTTCGGTGTAAACGAACTGCTCTAGCCAACTGAGCTAATCTCCCATTTACCGTAGGGTACTATATATGAAAAAAAATATTTTTCAATAGTCTCAATTATTGAAAATAAAGAAAACAATAAAGTGCCCATATGGGCACTTTATTGTTTTCTTTATCCTTCGTTGTTATTTTCGTGGTAGCTTTCCATTGCTTCTCGTCGCTCTGCGGGAGACATATTAGTTACATCCATAAGAGTACCGTCAGGCATAGTCATAAATTCAATCTCTTGAGAGGTCTCAGGGGTAGTATCATTAGACATCTCAGCATTTTCAGTAGTATCTGCTTCATTATTGTTTGTAAAATTTGGTGTTTCAAATGACATATAAATAAAAATGTGTATAAACACTTGACTAATACATAATGAATTGTATCATTATAGTAAATTTTTGTCAAGGCGCAGAGCGCCCTTTTTTAACTAAAAAAATAAAATAAAAAATGGAAACATTCTATTTAACTGAGAAAGTCAGCATACCTTTGGCAGATAGGTTTTCTCATTTTTGTGAAGAGCTATCTCCTGATGTAGAGAGTATACTCATCATTGTAGACAGCCACGGAGGAGATGCCAATGCAGCCTTTCGGATGGCTGGAAAGATTAAAGAAATCAAAGATAGGGGGGTGAAGGTAACAATGTTTGCTCTCAACAATCTGTCTTCAGCTGCTCTCTTTATCTTTTTGCGAGGGTCTAGGCGCTTGATCATTCCATCTGTGCAGGCGATATTACATCTACCAGAGAACCCAAGTTTTTCTAACGATGATCCAGAGATGCAAAAAGGACGCCTCCTTGTTGCAGGCTACATCGCTAGTCACACGGGTCAGACGGTACAATGGGTGCAGGAGAATGATAAAAAAATACTATCAGCAACCCAGCTTATCTCTCTTGGTTTTGCAGATGAGATAGTATGTGTATGAGACACAGATACCCAGCATATGATATGCTGGGTATTATTTTTATGGAAATTCTATTCCAAAACAACCACTACCTCATTATTTCAAAGCCTGCGGGATTAGTGGTGCATAGCGATGGGCGCACGGATGAGCCGACTGTTGTAGATTGGATTCTTGCTACATACCCAGAGATTGCTGGGGTGGGGGAAGATTGGGAAAACGACCAGGGCGCAATGATTCTGCGTTCAGGGATTGTACATCGCCTCGATCGCGATACATCAGGAGTGATGGTCATTGCTCGTACTCAGGAAATGTTTGATCATCTGAAACAACAATTCAAAGATCGTCGTATTCAGAAAGAATACCTTGCCTATGTGTATGGATGGGTAAGGGAAGGCATGGGGGTCATCAATGCTCCTCTTGGTAAAAGCCGTAGGGACTTTCGTCGCTGGTCAGCCTCACGTGGGGCACGGGGCACTTTGCGTGAAGCTATTACCGAATACGAAGTTCTCAAACGATTTACTGATCAAAAAGGAAATCAGTTTTCCTATGTAATATTTCGTCCTAAGACGGGACGCACTCATCAGATTCGTGTCCATGCGCAGTATCTCAATCATCCATTGGTTGCCGATACGCTCTATGCAGGGAAGAATATTAAAAAAGGGACACTTGGGTTCGATCGCCATGCGCTGCACGCCCATAGAATCACATTCCATGACCTTGATAATACAGAAGTTTCATATGAAGCTTCTCTTCCTCCCGACTTCACTTCTGCACAGCAAGTGAGTATAATAGAAGAAAGGTAGGTAGCATGTACATTTCCTTATAGTAGCGTGTCTGTTGGGCGATAACTGGGTGCCCAGACGCCAGACATAGTAGTAGCTTTTGGTACATATTTTTTCATTAAACAAAAGGAGATAGGGTGCAAAGGATAAAAGCAATCCCCCGATCAGTCAAAAGTTCTTTTCGATTTTTCGTTAAAAGGACACCAGACGGCAAGGTGTGAAGACAATTTTTTTAATAACAAGCAGGGTCCTGTAAAAATTGACAGGGCCCTTGCATTTTATCCAGTTTTTTGTAGTATAGCCCCTGTTTAAAGAAATAACTTCAATATATATATGACAGCAACAGCAGAACAATTTTTATCTCCAGCAATGCGCGTCCGCAAAGATCTTGATGTGCGCCCAGGTGACGTGGTACGTGTACATGTAAAAATTACCGAAAAAGGTAAGACACGTATTCAGATTTTTGAAGGACTTGTCCTCGCTCGCAAGCACGGTACTGAAAATGGTGGAACGATTACCGTTCGCAAAGTATCGGGTGGTATTGGCGTAGAGCGTGTGTTTCCACTGTATGCTCCAATGATTGATAAAATCGAAGTCGTAAAGCGTTCACGTGTTCGCCGTTCGAAATTATACTACTTGCGTGACAAGGTAGCTCGCGAAGTACGTCGTAAGATGCGTAATTTTGTATCATTCTTTGCGTCATCATCTGACCTAGAGATCCCAGCAGAAGAAATGATGGACGAAACTCCGGAAGAAGAGACAGAAGTAGCGGAAGTAGAAACAACAACCGATGAATCACTAGCAGAAGAAAAGGATGCTCACGAAGATACTTCGGCTGAAGAATCAGAAACCACAGAAGAAAAAGAAGGATAAGTATAAAGACGACATCCAAACACCGTCATCCCCATGAAAATGGGGATTTCGTTGTATATGGGTAATAGAGTTTTGGAAACCTTGGGGGCAACTCTTTTCTCGTCTTTTTTGGATAGTATAAAAAAGAGCCAAAATCTTTCGGAATCCGAGGTGAATTGTTGGTAGTGAAGAATAGGGGTTGGTTGGAGAAGGAGTAATTTTGTTTATATATTCTCTGAGATTTTATATAATAGAGATATATGGAAAACTTTCCAAAACCTGTAAATAAACAAGAGCAAAAAGAAGAAATCAAAAATCTTGAAGGTATTGATTTTGTATTTGAACAATATCCTGAAATTAAACAAATAGCCCAAGAATCCCTTGAACCCTCTTTTGAAGATAAAAAACGTATATTTGAGATGTTACGGTCAAACCTTATTGATTCAGTACGTGATGTCGAAGACTATGAAAAATATAATGGTAATACTCTTGCAGTTAAAGATTTTTCTGAAGATTCTTATAAATTACTCTTGCAAGGATTGGAAGAAAAGAACATTGATGTACAACCAAGGTTAAATAAATTGAAGAAGGATCTTGAAGAGATTAATCTTACAAACGTAATGCCAGAAGGTGCTGATGTGATGGATTATTTTAATCCTGCTACAGGTGAATTTTCAGTCTATAATTCTAAGGAAGAAAAAGATTCATTTTTAAAAAATACCGAACACGATATTGAGCTTTTAAAATATTTAGAGAACAAAGACGAGAAAGCTAAAGAAATATACGAAAAATATTTAGAAACTATTTTCCTCCAAAGTCAGATTAAGGATATTGTATATCACGGTGGTCCAGAAGGTATTGAGAAGTTTGACAAGAATGCAAAATCTTGTGACAACATAGAAAATAAAAGTAAGGGAAGATTTTTTACAGGAATATATAATCTAGCAAAAGTTTATGCAGAGAAAGCTCAAATAATACACGGACATTCACAGATTTACCCAGTGATAGTCAATATTACAAACCCAATTACCGTTACTGATAAGTTAAAGCTAGATGAAGAATTGTATCCAAACAATGATTCTATAATTCATGAATCTAGTCTTCAAACAGACAAATTTGAGGAGCTTGTTGTTTTTGAAACCGATCAGATCCATATTCTTGGCTCAAAAAAAGACCAAGAAATGTTTAAAGAGTTTTTGAATAAAAACGAAGGCGAATTATCAAAGCTAGAACTACCACCTATTTCAATAGTTGAAAACCCAACAGAACTTCAAAAGAAAATAAAAGGTTCAATGTCTAGTATGGATTTTAATATAGAATCTGGTAATGATGAGATTGGTACATTTACTTTGAATGTTATGGGTAGACCAGGTGAAGAAGGTTATGGATATTTTAATACCATTAAACTAGAAGAAGAATTTCGAGGAAAAGATTATGGTAAATCAGTATACCTTCAAGTAATTAAAAAACTCAAAGAAGACAATAAAAAATTATCGACAGAATGGACATTAACAAAAGGAGCAGATGCTGTCTGGCAATGGCTTGTTGAGAATGGCTATGCTCGCGTTAAACAAGAAGGAGAACGTAATGAGGAAAATAAAGGTGCGGGATATAGTACGTATCAATATGAATCTTTAATCGAAGCAAAATAAAAAACCTTATTTAAGGTTTTTTATTTTGCTTCGAACCAATTCACTCGTGCTAGCTCTCGTGTGTGCCCAAGGCGGGACTCGAACCCGCATGCCAAAAAGGCCATGGCCCTCAACCATGTGTGTATACCAGTTCCACCACCTGGGCATTGAGGACGAAGCACATTATGCACTTTTTGATATGTTTTTCAATAGAAAACTTTCTGGTATACTGTGAGCAATATGCAATACAGTACCCCAGAACTTCTTTCATATATCCGCGAACAACTTGCCGCTGGCTTTACGCGTCCAGTTCTTCATTCGACACTTGAACAAGCAGGCTGGTCGCAAGCTGCGATCGATGAGGCTTTTATGATCATCGTTGCCGAGGAAAAGAATCCCGTAGTATCAGTACAAACACAAATCCCGGATAATATCCCTCCTCTCGTTGAGACGGCTCAATCACAGGCGCAACAACCTGCTACTACGGCTGGCGTGCTCGATAGCATGTTGGATATTCCAGTATCTCAAGATTCAGGAGTATCTCATACTTTTCTTCCTGCTGATAATCAGACATCCCTGCAATCACCAACCATCTCTGAATATCAACAGCCTACCACACCTTCACTTGATCATTCGTTCCAGATGTCGGGAGCAGAAATAAATACATCATCAGAAGGGTCTCTTCAGGAGACATTACCTCGTGATTCTTTGGAGCATATGAACAATCTCGCAAAGCCATATATCCAAAAACATGTTTACCATTGGTGGCAGTTCGTAATTCTGGGCATTTTGGTTATTGTGATTCTTTTTCTGATGCTCCTTATCCTTAAAGCTCTCAATGTATATGATGTGATTTCAATTAATACGCCAGCTTGGATAGATGCATCTTCTCGGTGGGTACAAGTGCTTTTTTCAAAATAACCTAGCTTTTTCTTTTGTTTTTTGATATTCTCGTTGGCGTATTCGATGAGAATGCATTTATGGTGACTATCGTATAACGGTTTATTACTCCGGTTTGTGGTACCGGCAATTCGGGTTCGATTCCCGATAGTCACCCCAATTGAGAATGAGTGAGGCGAAAGCCTCGCTTTTCTCTTTATTTCCAAGGGTTTTATCAAGTTCCAACCGATTATATTCAGCTTCTAGTTCTGGATAGGCTTTTTCTATTGGAACCAGCCAATCAACCTTATTTACCTTGAGTTCTTTGTCTTTGAGTGAAAAGTTCAAACCTAGTGCATTTACTATCTCTCTATTCTTCTTTATATCCTTCTTCATAAACTCTGCTCTGGCATAACACGCAAAGTGAAAGGTCTTTTCCGTGAGTTCCAACCATTTCTCGGCTCTGCTTTCAGTACTACGAAGTGATTCTTTGAGTTTCTCAATCTTTGACTTCAAACCATCTCGTTCTTTGATGTAGGTGTCGTCATCAATCAATTCTCGGTATCTCATCTTGGTAAGGTTATCTAACTCTTTTTGAGTTTGTACCAGTGCTTTATGTTGCTGGTCGTATATCTTGGTTCTATCTTGTATTTCTTGGTCATTCTGACGATTCAAGATTTCCAGTGCCCATTCTTTGAATTGTGGGATGATGGTATGTTTTTCAAGTTCTGCTTCGATTTGACCTTCAAGCTTATCAAGCGTGATAGGTTTCTGCTTACACTTTGGTCCGTGTGGTTTCTTTCTCTTGGTACAGTTGTAGTAACAGTATGATTTTAGCTCACCAGTAGTTTTCACTATTTTATCTTTTTGAGTTCCCGTAATCATAGAACCACATTCACCACATTCGATAATGCCCGTGTATGCAAACTCTCGATTCTTTGAGCGTGGTTTTCCTTTACGTCCCAGAATCACTTGTACACGGTCAAACTCTTCAAGAGTAATCATTTGAGGGTGCTTGCCCGTATCATAAAGGTCGCCCGACCAGTAAAAGTATTTACCCGTATAAAAGATGTTTGAAAACATTCGATAAATACCACCCAATGAAAGAGGTACACCACCACTTCGTTTTTTCTTGGGTGTTCTGAATCCCCATTCATTGTTTGCTATTTCAAGTATTTGCCGTGGGGTGTAGTTACCCGTGAGCATCATATCCCACATTTTTCGGACCATATCAAAACGGTCTGGGTCTTTTACAATGATTTGTTCTAGTTTGTCATTGAGGTATCCCAAAGGAGCACCAGAAGGCATCCAGCCCTTTTGTGCTTTACTTTTGGTTCCTCGCATACTGTTTTTACGTAAATCAATGATGAATTGATTTGCCACTCCCGTTTCAATGTTGAACAGAAGTACGTTGTCATCGGGAAGGTATTCTCGGTCTATGGTTTGGATAGATTGCAAAACTCCTCGCTGGAGCATCCACCCGAGCTTCCCAGAATCAACGGGGTTACGAGTGAGACGATTGATTTGCCAGCACAAGATACCATTTGCTTCGCCATCTTCGATGCGTTGTAGCATACTGGAAAATATTGGACGATAGTCTGGTTTCTTCGCTGATTTTGATTCGGTGAATACCTCTTTGATATTCAACCCAAGACGATTTGCAAGTTCTTTGAGACGGTCAATCTGGTCATCAATAGATTGAACTTGTCGGTCCTCGCTCTCGGACGATTTCCGAGCATAGAGAAAGTACGTCTTATTCTTTTGTTCTTGTGTAATCATATATATAAAAACCCGAAAGGGATGTTCTGGTTCACCCAACTACTCACGAACTTGCATTCAGAAATAGATGGCAAAACACCCCTCTCGGGTTCCATTTCAGCATACAAGTATATTTATCTGGTAATTGGGTGAACATAGTCATTATAACAAAATATCGTTCTCAAGACGACGCATCATTTCGTAGTTACTGTTTTGCATTGCGTATAGCTTCAAAAGCTTCTTATACTTTTTTGTCGGTTTTCCATTGTAGTATCGGACCGTGATTTCATTCTCCAGCTCCTCAATACGCTCGCTCAAATCAAGTACATTGAATACTGGGAAGTAGCTGTTTCTTCGATTCTGGTTACGTGATTTATAGGTCAATTCATAACAGTGCCGACACGCAAAGTAATCACCTCCTTTGTATAGGGTGCCAACACGATTGCCACAGTACACGCCATTTTTGTACCAAGGGCATATGAACCAGTAACGTTTGCCACCAAAGTTGCACGGTGTGGTTGTGAGGGGAATCTTGTATTCAAAGTCTTTCTTTTCTTCACTCCAGTTATCGGTTTGTGTATAGGTTATTTTGAGATACCTATCATCCTCATCGGTTACCGATACTGATATGCTTACCGAGTTTTTTGACTCTCCCCACATACCACTTCGAGTCCACGTAATCGTGCCAGAACGCCACCCGCAAAAGTAATCGTGCTTATTGAGAAAAGCAATTGATATGCTCTTTAGGTTGTCTGCTTCTTGCTTGCTCATACGCTGTTTTTGCCGAAATCATTAGACTTCTCGGACATTTTTTCTCCACCATTTTCAACCATATTTTCTACCTCACCCTCATTTTCACTATTCTTTTTTCGGTATTCAGCTGGGAAAATAAGGCGTTTACGCTTGTCGTAGTTACTACTTTCTTGAACAATCAATCCAGCAGTTTCAAGCATTGGAAGTATTTGTTGTCGTAGTTGATGGCTATCAAGCATTCGGTTGTATACCTCATAATGTTTTTGTAAAAGTTCTTGTCGAGCAATGCCGAAATACGCTCTAGAAGCCCCAGATTTGCCCGCACGGGCTTGTTTCTCTTGCCATAGGGGAACAATAACCTTTTTGTATAAACCATAGATATATGGCGGTAAGTTATACTCTTGGCTTTGTGAAATACGGTCCCACAAAGCAATCGCATTTTGAATATCTTCTTCATTTGCAGTAATGCTTGAACCTTCTCGCTTTCGCCACCAGAGATTCAACAATGCAAAGGATTTTATAATTGAGAGTAGTCGTTTTATATCTCGCTGGTGCCGTGGCTGGACCTTTTTTGAGCCAGTATCACCCAAGAAATACCCCAAGATACTTTCTTCATTTTCAATTTTTATCTCCTCGATTTTTTCTTGCTTGATGGCTTGAATACGAAGCTTCAAAGACATTCGGTCGGGGTTACTTTCAAGCCACTTGGTATATCCATCATTATCAACTTCTTTTTGGACTGTGTTTGAAATACCAGCACGGATTTTGTCTTGATTGATTTCTGGTGAAAGAAGAATGAACCGTGTCATCTCTTGTTCATCCATTCGCAACCCAGCTGAACAAAACACAACCGATGGATACCCAATCAGTGCAACTGTTTTTGTTCTATTTCCACCTTTACTTCCTTTATCAGTAATCTTGGATAGTGTTATTTTGTCATCGTGTGAGAGAAATGAACGTAACTCTTCAAGAAGTCCCGTGTGAGGCATATCAGTAAATATCAGAATCTTGCGAGAAAAGTCGATGATGATTTGATTGTTTTCTTTGTCGTATTTTCCTTGTTCGTGAAAGAAAGCGGTCCGAGAACATCGACCAAGCTTGATGACATCAGTGTTCGGAAAGAGTTTTGCCACCTCAAGAGCAATATAGCTTTTACCCGTTGAAGAAGGGCTGTTGAAGGAGAGGTTGAATTGAGCGTTTTCTGTATATGCAGAAAGAAGACACAAGAACGTTACGATTTTGTTTTCTCGGTCCTTCTTGATAGTAAGGTCAAGTACGCTTGCAAGGTCATCGGGTGAAAAAGGTTGAAATTGAGAACTATCAATTCGTTCTGGATAGCGTTCTGCGTACGTTGTAAGTAAGTCATCAATCTCAAAGCCAAGCTTGGTGAGATAATCAGTAATATCGCCACCATCACCAACTTCTTCGGGGAGAGTTACACGATACAGTGGGTCAATACGATTATCATCAAGTATTTTCAAAACCTTGTTGCTTCCGTTGCGACCAGCCTCATCATTGTCAAAACATACAAAGACACGTCCAGCATTTTGTATATCGTTATCAACCCATTCTTCTTTGAACGTTCCCGCCCCGTGTGTTGAGGTGAGAGCAAAGTAGCCTTGCGTAATCAAAGCAAGTGCATCCAGTTCGCCTTCGCACAGTATCAAGTCTTCGCCTTCTGGGGCATACATACCGTAAAGCTGTGACTGCTTACCAGATGGATACGTTATTTTGTCGTTCCCGTCTTGAGGGTCTTGGCGAAGTTTGAAAAAGTGGTATCCGTCTTCGTCCCATACGGGTATTGTGATGAAGTTTTTTCCATAAAAAGTCCCATATCCTAGTTTGTAGGCATTGATAATATCATCGTTGATACCTCGCTTGTTGAGGTAGGTTCGTATACGTTCGGGTAGTTGATTGTGGCATTTGTGTACCAGTTCGACACTGAATCGGCTATTTCTATAGCTCTTTTTCGGTGTATCACCAAAGTGTTTTTTGAGTGTTGCAAGGTTTCCTTGTGCGTCACATTTCTTGCAGTGATACTGGCTGGTTTCAGCACTAAAATACAAATGTGCTTCATTTGGACGACTGTCGCTGTCGCAGTCATTGAAGATGCACTTGGTAATCAGTTCACCGTTTGCTTCTTTGAACTCAACTCCTTTTTGAGTGAGGTAGTCTTTGATAGTTACTGTTTTCATATAGTGTAATCATAGTTAGCGTTGTAATAAATGAGCCGTAGCTCGGCGGTATTCTTGAACACGTTCCATTTCTTCGTGTGTCATAGGCTTGTGAATGATTTTCATCAATGTCAAAAGCTTGATGCCTTGTTCGTAGGCATCTTCTTCTGAAATATCAGTTCCAAACTGGTCCAGATAGATAGCTTGAAACTTCTTGATGTCATCACTCGTCAAAACCATACTTACTTTGAATGGAGCATATTCTTGAGTGCTTTGAGATGGTCAAAGTACGACCGAGCTTTGACTTCGAGACGGTTTGCAAAGTAATCGTCGGCGACAGATTCAATACCGTCTGCTTTTTCAAACACAAACAAACCCTTTTTTGAGTTTTGTTTATCAATGGTGATAAGGGAAAATCCCGCACATAGAAATGCGGTTGCCACCCCCATATCGTAGGTGGTAAAAGTTATTGAAGGGTCATCTACTGGTACATATTCGTACCCATCTTCGGACCCAAGGTGATTCAATGAGTTGTTTTTCATAGTAATCTTGTTAGTTATTTTTGTAATAGGTGGCTTTTCTGGAAAACAAAAAAGCACGCATCTAGCGTACTTTTGCGGGGTGTGAGCGAATGACGACTCACGTGACTCACATATTTAGTAGTTTCTCTGTGCGGTCTTTTGTCCCCATTTTATGAGTTCACATTCAGTATTTACTACCTCTTGAACTCGTTTATTTACAGCACGAACAGCATCTTTTACAGAACGTTTTTGAGCTTCTATTTCTTTTTTATTCAATGTATCTGATTTATTTCCAGCCATTGATTCGTAGATATTCTGCCAGTCAACGGCTTCACCTTTTGCTCTTGAAAATAAGACTCGGACAACATAGTGTTGATTTGTATAAGCTGGAAATTGAACTGTTTTATAATCACCAATTTTTAAAGTCTGCACCTCGTCATCGTAGGAAATCTCAAAATCAGATAGTTTTACTGGTTCCGACTGTGTTATTTCTTGAGTACCAAATATATTCAAATCAACGGGAGATTCTTGGATATTGTTTTCAAACCTAACACTATGGGTGTGTTCGTGTCGTACTGACTCTTTGCTATCTTTGTCGAATCCCATATTTACTCTTATTTTTTCAGCAGTTTTCTTCATCTGCTCGTCATAGACGATATTCTGTTTCCTCAACAACTCTTTGAGTTTATTTGTTTCGTCTCCTACTACTTTCAAAAAATTGAAAATAGGGACGGGTACTTTATGAATCTCTGATTCATTATCAAATAAATCTAGGTCTGCAATATCTTCTCTTATGTTTAGTAGAGATGGTCGAACAGAGTCTTCCCATATAACATCTAGAAACTCCGTACTTGAGTATAGACCAGAAACAGTCTCAAAAACTGATTGGTAATACCCACTACTGGTAAGCTCCTCAAATCTGTTATCAGATGCAAGAACTTTTTCAATTTTTCTCTTGAGTACTTTGAAGTAGTCATTTAGGTCATCGATACCAGATGAGACAAAAAACATACCACTTCCATAGTAGGTCCGAAGAATTGTCTCAAAATATGAATAAAGAACTTTCACAAAATAGATTTTTTCATTGAGTGAGAGATTTGATATATCGTATTTATTGAACTCACGTATAAGTTTTGCCTTATCTAGGAGAGCATCAACCTCTTCCTTGTTTTCTTGTTGGAGCCCCTCGATAATCGGATAGTTTTCTTTACCCGTTGAATCAATGATAGTTGTAACGCCAGCCTCCCATTCTTCTTTTGTGGGACCAAGAAAAGCTTTGTAGTTTTGAAAAACAACATTGTCATATTTCAAATAACTACTGTACAGCTCTTGTTGAGTAGATGCTTGATTTTCATCACCTTCGAAAGAGAGCGGATGGATAAACTTCTCAAGTATCTTTAGGAATACGCCTCTCTTCTCGTCTTCAACTGAATTGGCATAGAAAGATAAAATATAAAAAACAGCACGCCATTTTGTATCTTGAATAAACATACTTTCTGGCACACCAATATCGTTGAACATATCAACAATTTTGGAAAGACTAAATCGTTCACCAATATCTCGAGCTACAAGCTCAAGAGCGTCTTTGCGTATCCTTCCGTTTCTTCCTTTGATGCGGTCGACAATACCAGAGATAAGGGTTCCGTTGCATTTGAACTCAATGATTCGGTTTCCTACTTGTCGATGGGTTTGATTTTCAATATCGTTCCAGTCGTACTCAACAACACCTAAATTGATAAGGAGTTGAACAATATCGTCATCTTTCTCATAAGTAGATGAGCCGTAAATACTGCCAGCTTTCATACTGCTTACTTCGCCAAGCATCTTCAATGCTCTTTCAGTGAGTTCCCGATTCTCTAAAAGGTCGTCAATGCTTTGAATATGTCGATATAGGTTGCTTCTGACTTTTCGCTCTTCGTTCTTTATCTCTGTGTACTTTTCACCTTTCTCTATGAAAAACCTTCTTTTTTCTTCGGAGTCTTGTTTGAGGTTCTTGATATAACCATCTTCTTCTAGTTTCTTTAGGATATTTTTTTGTTCACCCGCACTCAAGATGGTCCATTCTTCGTTGTCGGGGTGAGTGACAGTGTATGTATAATACATAACTTCACCAGATGGGTTCGTAAAGAACAGCTCATCTATTCTTTTTATTACATAATCGAGTTTTTCTTGTGCTTCCATAGAGTAATTGTTGTGTAATCGTAATCTTGTTTATCAAGAGGATATTTTGCAAACAACCTTTTGATGATGTATAGTAATGGTATCAAATGTTAGGTTATAAATCAACGTTATTTTTTATGCAAAATCAAGAAAACACCGAGCAAAACAAGGGGAATATAGAGCTTCTGACCTTACAAGAAGCGTGCGATATGCTCAAGGTCCACCCGAATACATTACGCCAATGGGATAAGAATGGAACGCTCCCAGCAATTCGTATTGGGACCAAGCGAATTCGCCGATACAAAAAGCAAGACATTATCAACTTCCTAGAAAGCAATTCGTAGGAATCCTCAACACTAACTAGATTACAATTACTATGAGCAACGAACAAAAAGCACAAAAAACAATCATCGAGCTACTTCCAAAAGTGGTTCAGGAAGGTCGGCGTGAAGCAGACCGTATTTTAGAAGGACTCGCAAACAACTCACGGGTAACCTTGCAAACAAATGAACTGGTAATACCTAGTAAAGATTCAAACTACCAAGACCTCTTTACTCAATTCGAAAACGAACGGGTGCACAATGCACGTGATGCAAAAATCAATGATGGTTCGTGGAGGAATCGTCTGGTCTATGGAGACAATCTGTTGACTATGCAGGCACTGCTCGCTGGTGACCCAGAATCAGGACTGCCGAGTATGCGAGGGAAAATTGACCTCATATATATCGACCCTCCATTTGATAGTAAGGCTGATTATCGTACCAAGGTGGAATTGCCAGGGGTGAATGTAGAGAGTAAACCGACCGTTATCGAACAATTTGCCTATGCTGATACCTGGTCCACCACACTCGGTGGCGAGGAGGTCAAAGGAACCTTGGCGTATCTGCGGTATATGTATCCACGATTGGTATTGATGCGAGAATTGCTATCAGAACAAGGAAGTATCTATGTGCATATTGATTGGCACGTAGGGCATTATATGAAGATTTTGCTTGATGATGTGTTTGGGAAAGATGGCTTCATCAATGAAATTGTTTGGCACTACGAAAAATGGTCAGCACGAAGTAGCTCCTTACAAAAGAATCACGACGTTTTGTTTTTATACTCAAGAAATAAAGATAAAAAGGTGTTCAACGAACAAAAAATAGTAACTAAAAACCTCAAGGAAAAATATGAAAAAGGTTATCTCATTGGCGGAGGTTATGGCTCAAACGGTTTAGTTGTTTACAACAAAGAGTTGCCGAAGGTAAAAGAGATGATTGCTTCTGGGAAATACCAAGTTGTTTATTCTGAAATGGAAGGAAAGCCGATGAGTGATGTTTGGAAAATACCTTTTATAAACCCAGTAGCAAAAGAAAGGGTGAATTATGGTACGCAAAAACCAGAATCACTTATCGAGAGAGTAATAAAGATTTCTTCCAATGAAGATTCAATTGTTGCCGATTTTTTCACTGGCTCTGGAACCACTGCATCGGTGGCTGAAAAACTTGGTCGTAAATGGATTGTATCTGATATTGGAAAACCAGCCTGTATGGTGACTCGCAAGCGTATGGTGGATAATGATGCCAAGCCTTTCTTGTACCATTCTATTGGTGATTATCAAA
>JACKGA010000006.1:0-43117 GCA_020632195.1 Candidatus Nomurabacteria bacterium
CTATTCACACCCCACACCATCCTCATCCCGATCAAGGTCATAAATATCATCTCCAACAACGCGCACGCGTTTTGTATATTCAGGGCCATTACCATGACCTCCTGCACAGTCTACATCTGAAGCAATAGGTACACATTTTGCGTAGTTGGGATCACATGGAGTCTCTGATCGATAGATAAATTGCTTTACTTTATTCCAAAAACTAAATGATTGTTCTTCTTGTTGAGTATTGAAATCAGTATGCTCTGACTGAGCAAGGCTCACTGATACACCAGCAAACAAGATACACATAGTAATAAGAGCGATTGATAGGGTAGTACTTTTCATACAAATAATGAGATTATGACTAATATGTACTTACTATACTGCTTTCTCCCCATTACAGCAAAAATGGCATAACCTGTGAATTTCTTATTGTTGGTCAATAAAATCTTCAAGCAAAAAGACACCTTTTCAGGTGTCTTTTGATGCGTCTTGGGCTTGCCCAATGATGCTCCCCCGGTTGGATTCGAACCAACGACCTCTCGGTTAACAGCCGGTTGCTCTACCGCTGAGCTACAGGGGAATGAAGTTCCTATATACCAATTGGTAGAGCAACCGACTACACAGCCGTTCAGATACCTCCCAGGTATCTTCACCTCTACCGCTCAAGCTACAAGGGAATGCGGTGTGTCTTATAAAGACAGTGAGTACTATAGCAAATGAAAAAATGAAATCAATAGGCACAGGATAGTATGATGATATACTGCCCCATATGAAGAAAGAAATTCTCGTAAAGGTTTTTGCAGGGGCACAGAAAGAGGAGGTTGTTGATGATGGCAAAAAACTAAAAGTATTCGTCCGTGAACCTGCTCAACAAGGGAGTGCGAACAAAGCAGTATGTCTCGCATTGTCCCACTACTTTGGCTGTGATCTCAAGAACATTGTCATTACTCGTGGACATATGTCGCCCAATAAAATAATTACCATTTATCCGTAAACATGCTAGCATAAGGGTATATGGAATTATTTACACAGATCAAACCTATTGTTGTGATTATTCATGCCTTTGCTGGGGCTATTGGTATTGGCGCGACGACGGTAACTGATACACTTTTTTTCAAATTTCTTGCCGACCTGAAAATTAGTAGTGGTGAGAAAAAAATTATGGATACGCTTTCTCAGGTGCTTTGGGTTGCTCTGGGGTTTCTGATTGTCACGGGAGTCCTCCTGTTTTTATCTGATCCGGCGCGATATGGTGCGAGTCCTAAATTTCTTGTAAAAATGGTTATTGTTGGCATTATTACACTCAATGGGCTTTTGCTTAATTACATCATTGCTCCACGTATGGAGTCACTCCGTTTCGATACCCCTGATGAAGCACGGCGTCTGTCGAGCTTCAAGCGTATAGCGTTTATTTCTGGGGTTGTCTCTCTTACCTCCTGGTACGCATCGTTTCTTCTCGGGCTTCTCGTACATATCCCGCTGACTTTTTGGCAGGGGATTGCAGTCTATCTGGGATTCCTATTAGTCGGTGGTATTCTGAGTCAGATCGTCTATCGTCTTTTTGTCAAAAAATCACTACAAAAATAGATATCTCATATATGATATATTGCAATGTGTTCTGTGTATAAAACACTTGACAATAAAAAATCAATATGTCAATATATCAGCATCACTCGCCACAGCGCGGGTTTTTGTTTTACCGAATTTCTTTTGGAGATATTTTTTCAGAAGTCATTATCGGTAAATATATTTCACATATCATGAACACAACTATTATTTCTGATAACGACGAAGGATCGAAACGTATTACTCATTTCTTTTCACGTATTGCGGTGACGCTTGCGGTAGCTATGGTTGCCTTTGGTGGGTTTGGCCCTCTGACAGCCACTGCCGAGGCACCTGATCAAATTGCTTTAGCACGGCTTCAGCGCGGGATTGAAGACTATTTTGTAACACAATCACATGAATTACTGACGCGCGAAGAACGCGCTCAATATATTCGCGATTATTTTGATCAGTGGAACCTGCCTGGAGTAGAGTATGCTGATGAATTCGTGCTGTATGCTGAAAAGTATAATATTGACTGGCGCTTAGCTCCTGCTATTGCATTTCGTGAGTCAACATTCTGTAAATATACGATAGAGAATCATGCTATTACCAAACGTAAGAATAACTGCTTTGGTTGGGGGAATATGAGTTTTGATTCTATTGAGGAGGGGATTGCGTATGTCTCACGAAGTCTTGGTGGAGAGAACCCAGCAACGGCACAATACTATGCCGATAAAGATTTGCGTGGAAAGCTTCTTGCATATAACTCCGTTATTCCCGATTATTATGATGATATTGTTCGCATTATGGATAATATCTATGACGACACTGAGCTTCTCCGAAAATCAGTAGCTCATATCAATACCTAACGAGAGCGTCAGGATACACTACAAACACCCGCTACGGGTGTTTGTTTTTTCTTATGTCTTTTTCATAGTATACTACCGATATGAAAAGTTTTTCAGAGAGAGTTTATGCAATTGTTAGAGAAATCCCTGCCGGGAGCATCCTGACATATAGCGAAGTAGCGCAAAAAGCAGGCTCACCAAGAGCAGCGCGAGCCGTGGGGAGTCTGATGGCAAAAAATACAGATATATCAATTCCATGCCATCGGGTAATACGTTCGGATGGTAACATGGGAGGATACAATCAACTCCAAGGTACCAGTAAAGAGCTTCTTTTGAAAAAAGAAGGATACATAAGATAGGTTTCTAAAGATCTATCCTGCCACACTCGTATGAATCTCACACCCGTGCTACAACCGTACATGATTGAGCCCGATATTCTTCTGGTTGATAAGCCATCAGGGATTTCATCTTTTGATGTAATAAGGATTCTTCGGAGAAACTTGGGTATTCGCAAGATGGGGCATGCTGGTACGCTCGACCCCCTGGCCTCAGGCTTGATGATTGTTGGTATTCAGACAGGAACCAAAAAGCTTACTCATTATTTGAAGCTTCCTAAAGAATATATTGCTACTATCCAGCTTGGTAGTGCTACCACCAGTGGTGATACTGAAGGCGAAACGATATGTATACTTGATAATTTTGATATACCAACTGAGAAACAGATACAAGAAGTACTTACATCACTTTTGGGCGAGCATGATATTGTCCCGCCAGTATATTCGGCGATCAAGGTAGATGGGCGACCACTTTATTGGTATGCACGTAAAAACACTTGTCCTATTTTTATGCCGACCAAACATATGGGGGTTACCGATATAGAATTTCTCTCACTACAAAATGACCAGCAGGGGGTATGGAAAATCTCGTGTCGGATTGCCGTTACCAGCGGTACGTATATTCGTTCACTTGCTGAGCTTGTAGGGCAAGGGCTCGGTATCCCCGCGACATTAAGTGCGCTGCGTCGGGTAAGGATTGAGAGCTGGGATGTAAGAAATGCATTTGATATTAAAAATATGATATAATGCGTGTATTACAAGCATAATATATTTTTGCTTATGTTCATACACTACCAAACGAGCGATATTGAAATGACTGATTCCTTGTCGGATTATATTCAGAAACGTTTTGATTCGCTTGATAAATTATTTGATTCGCCAGAAGCACATGTCCATATCCGCAAGGAGCCACCCTCACAGAAGCACGGCGAAGGACTCTTTCAGATCGTTGCAACGATTCGCGATGGAGGAAAAGAATATACAGCTGATCACGCGAGTCATGATATGTATGTTGCGATTGATAATATCAAAGATGATCTTCAGCGTGTCGTCCGCAAAGCTAAAACAACCGAGGAATCGCTCTTCAAGCGCGGTGCCCGAAAAATTAAAAATATGTTACGATATGATACGTAAGATTTTTTATACATAATTTATTTTATCATTATATGAAAAAACAAGGAATTATTACACTTATTATTGTTAGCATTGCTGTTGCTTTATTTTTGATCTTTGGTCTAATAAAGAAACAGTCGTCTCTCTCTATGGAACCAACAAATACCATCATTATGAACACCTCAGCGGGCGATATTACACTTGAGCTCTATGGGGGGGCAACGCCTAAAACGGTTGAGAATTTTATCACCCTTGCCAAAGACGGTTACTATGATGGGACACGATTCCACCGTGTGATTGAAAATTTCATGATTCAGGGAGGAGATCCGCTTTCAAAAGATGAAGATCAAAAAGATGCCTGGGGTCAGGGTGGTCCTGGATACCAATTTGAAGATGAATTTGTCGACGGCCTCTCCAATGTAGCCGGGACTCTTTCGATGGCAAATGCTGGTCCAGGAACCAATGGTTCGCAATTCTTTATCAATGTTGCAGACAATACATTTCTCGATGGAAAGCACACTGTTTTTGGAAAGGTAACCGAGGGTTATGATATTGTTGAAGCGCTTTCGCAGGTAGCAACTGATGAGCGAGATCGCCCTATAGAAGATGTGGTACTGAATTCAGTTACTATTCAATAAATATTTCTAAAGATAAAACTCCTCGAATCGAGGAGTTTTATCTTTATTTGGTGTATTCTTCCCAGTTAATTTCTTTTTTTCCTTCAGGAGTTACTTTTTCAATTGTAAATTTATCATTTATAAAATCTGCTTGTGTAATTTTTATACGTTTTCCTTGGTCATCAAAAAAGAAGAGTCCTGGCCACGGAGTGTACGCACGATAGCGTCGCCATAATTCGATATCGGGCATATCGAGAGAAACTTCTCCATCAGATTTTACAATCAGCCCACATTGTGTCACTTCATTTTCATCTTGTTCGGCTGGGGTAATATTGCCGTTGAGATACTCGGGCAGGGTTTCTATCAAGATCTCTGCACCAATCTCAGTCAAAACTTCGCGCAGTTGTGGTGTGGTTTCATCCCCATCGAGTATAATGCGCGCCTGGGCGATACTCGGACCACTATCGAGCTTGAATCGCATTTGTTGGATTGTCACACCGGTCTCGATATCGCCGTGGAGGATGGCTGCTTCAGTCGGGGTCGCGCCACGCCAACGGGGAAGGAGTGAGTAGTGGACATTGAGTGTGCCGTAAGTTGGAATATCGATAATACGCTGAGGGATGATTTTGCCGTAAGCAATTACAATAAAAAGATCCCATTGCTTCCCATCGAGCTTTGCAAAGGTTTCATCATCGAGGTTTTCTGGCTGGAAGACTTCGATATTGTGTTCCTCGGCCCACATTTTGGGCGCTGGTGAAATCAGCTCACTATGCTTACGCCCCTGTGGACGGTCTGGATTGGTGACTATAAGTGATGGGGCAAAACCCACCCGTTCGAGCGCGTCGAGATAGGGGAGGCAGAGGTCTGGTGTGCCAAAAAAGGCGATATTCATTGGAGAGGGTTCTTGATTTTTCATAGATATAAAGATATGCTGTTAAAATATACGTTAGTTTTTAAATATGCAAAATTCTCAAAAAATACTATGGTTCATTATTGGTATTCTCGTGACGATTGTTATTGTTCTGGTGCTTAATAATAATGCCAATATTCGACGTCAAAATCAAATAACTTCAAAAGAAATTTCAGATTCATCATCGCAAGCCACCAATAACCGTATACATGAAAATAAAAGCACTCTACAAAAAAATATTCCTCATGATTGGTATGATTTGTCTATGGAAGAGGATATTTCATTTTATGCACCTTCTTCATTTTATTATAATTCTCCAGGCACCTCCGAAGGAGATGAGCTTTGCGGAAGGCCTGTGAGTAACTATGGTGATATGAATAATGAAAGTTTTGGTTTTGTTGTGTATCAAGATATCCCTTGTTTGGTCAATGCTCTTGGTATAACGGATTCTTCTTTATTGGAAAGGAAAAGTGGCTATGTATTTGCTGTACCTCGTCCTCAGAACCTTACACAAGAAGAGAAAGACCTTTTCTATCGTATTGTTGCTACAGCACATTCAAAATAATTTTTTCTCAAATATATAAAAAAGAAAGTCCTAAGACTTTCTTTTTTGGTAATTTTCTTGATGTTCAGCAAGTTCTGTCGGGTCGAGTTCATGAAGATCTTTTGCATGGTCGGAATTCATAAAAAAGTTACAAGTTACAAGCAAGAAAATCAAGATATATGATATAATTTGATCATATGAAAACATTTGATCGGATACTCAATAGACTTATTTGGGCCTTGTTTGGTATTTCTGCTGCTATTTTCATTACTTTAATCCCCTCGGTTAATTCCCCGACCTTCTAGGTCGGTTTTCTGTTACACTAAAAACAATGAAACCAAAACACATATCAAAGTCACATAATAGAACACTCTTGATCTACCACTTAGTATGTCCAGTAAAATACCGCAGAAAGGTTTTCACCGACGACGTATCACAAACACTGAAAAAGATATGTTTGGAGTTTGGCCCAGCATATGAAATACACTTTCTTGAAATAGGTATAGATGAAGACCATGTTCATTTTCTTCTTCAAACTACTCCAAACCAATCTTTTTCAAAAATCGTCACGAAAATCAAAAGTATTACTGCAAAATATATCTTTACCCACCACACAGAGGTGAAAGAGTTTCTGTGGGGAGGTACATTCTGGTCATCGGGTTACTACGCTAATACCGTAGGACAGTTCGGTAATCTTGATATGATCACTAATTATGTTCAGAATCAAGGATTGGATAACTACCAACAACTCCATTCAGAACAACCAATGCTCTTCTAAAACAATGATACCCCGATGGCTCTGCCTCGGGGTAGTTCATTTATTATTGGCATCTATAGCTGGGATTACAAATTAATGAGCGGGCTTGCCACAGCTCTTTTTATTATTATAAGCATTCTTGCGATAGTCTCACTTATCAGAATACTTTCTTTCTTATTCACTAGAAAAAATGATCACTGGAAAAAAATAATTCCAAGTATTTTCTTTTTTATTCTTGCGCTTTTATTTCAAGTATCCACACTTAGGTCTTGGAGGTTTATAACGACAGTTTGCGATCCTAATAGTACTATTAAATTCGGTCAGAATATGGTTATGGACTTTTATGGAATTGGGTTTGGCTGTGTTGACCCTATGCAAACAATAACAATATTGGAGGTTGAGCCATATTAGATGCTTTCAATCTTCTCCACCCCCGTCGCATGATCCACAAACAAAATCCCATCCAAGTGATCAATTTCATGTTGGAAGATCTGTGCAAGTAAACCTCCGCCACCACGCTCGAAGAGTTCGCCATATTCGTTGTAGGCACGCACGGTCGCCTGAGTGTAGCGCTTGGTTTTGCCATAATAGCCACGCACCGAAAGGCAACCCTCGTCCAATTCTTTTTTCTTTTTGGCATGCTTGATGATGATGGGATTGATATACACTAATTCCTCGTCCGTAGGATCTTCAAAAGCTTTTTCGTGGATGAGAAAGATACGTACATTTTCGCCAATTTGTGGGGCAGCAATAGCCACGCCATCTTCGGTGGCATACAGCGCCGCACGCATGCGACTAATAATGTTCTGAATGCGTGCGGCGCCAATTTCCTCGACAGGTACTATTTCAGAAACCCGATGAAGGGCTTCGTGTCCTTTCTGTACGATGTCTACTTTTTTCATGTAGGAGAGTATACCTATGCATATTTAGTTTGTCATCCTGGATCTAACAAAAATCGCCCAAATGAGGGCGATTTTTCCAGTTCTTCTGGGTGACAAATGCTTGATTATTTCAACTTCTTAATATAATCAACAACGTCGTCAATTTTTACCGTCTTTTGTTTATGATCTTTCATATCGCGCACGATAACTGTTCCGTCCAAAGCTTCACGTTGTCCAAAGATCAGAACATAGGGCACGCCGGCTTTTTCGGCTACGGCGAGTTGCGTAGACAACTTATCTTTTGAAAGTGATTGAATCGTTGGAATTTTTGCTTTACGCAAATGATCGACGATAGCGAGACTTTTGAGCTTTGCTTCAAAACCAAGTTGGATGAAGTAAATTTTTGGTGTTTTGATAATACGAGGAGTAAGATTTTTCCACCACGTACTTTGCATGACGCGCTCCATACCGATGCCGACACCTACGCCAGGAATTTCACGACGGTGACCCATAGTCTTGGAGAGGTAGTTGTAGCGTCCACCACCACAGATTGCAAGCGAGCGTTTGTTGCCTTCCTCATCTTCGATTTCTTCGACAACTTCAAAGACGGTATCAGTATAATAATCGAGCCCACGTACGAGGTTTTTGTTGATACGATAGGGGATTTCAAGCTCATTCAGATACTCCAAAACTGCTTTGAAGTGCTTCTTTGCAGAAGTGGTAAGAAAATTCACCGATTCAGGCGCCTCTTGATTGATTTCGATTGTTTTTGGTTCTTTGGAATCAAGAACACGCAAAATATTATCTTTCACACGTTGGCGATCGATAGCCGGCAAATCATTCATGTGCTTTCGGTAAAAAGCCTTGAGCGCCTTTTCATACTCTTTTCGTGATTCTTTATCGCCTACAGAATTGATTTCTACCATGAGGTCTTTTGCTCCAGCTTCTTCTAGAATCTTCATCGTAGTTTGGATAATGATGGCGTCAGCAATAGGTTTCTCGGTTCCAAGGATCTCAAGTCCAAATTGATGATGTTGGCGATAGCGGCCACGTTGTGGTTTATCATGGCGGAAAATAGGACCAGAATAGTACAGCATGACAGGTTGAGGTTTTGATTTCATGCCGTGTTCAATATAGGCACGCATCACTGGCGCCGTTCCTTCGGCACGCAAGGCAAGCTTATCGCGCCCTTTGGTCGTCAGACGATACATCTCTTTATCTAGATCAGTTCCTTCGGTAGCCCCTCCTTTACTAAAGACTGTTTCATCTTCAAGAATAGGTGTGTCGATAGGGTGGAATCCATAATACATTGCGATTTCTTGAGCTTTTTCAAAAAGCCCCTGCATTTCGTAATATTCCTGATCAAGAATGTCACGCATGCCTTTTACTGATTGAGGAACCCCATCTCCTTTTTTATTATTTGATGCCATAGTAAAGTAGAAGTTAAATAGTAATATTAAGTGAATAATAGCAATAGTATACCAGAAGAAAGAAAAATACGTTATGAAAGACTGGTACTCTCTAGGTTCTCAGGCGAATCTTCTGTAGTGGTGTGGTTAATTTCATACGTATTACGATAGTCACCGGGATGAATACGTATATGATTAAGTGGCCACAGTCGTAACCAGACACGCCCTGTAATGGCGTCTTCATCCAAAGCTCCCCATACGCGTGAGTCTGAGCTATTTGCTCGATTATCCCCCATGACATAGTACTCATTATCTCCTAGAGTTGTCGTCTCAGTGTGGAAGATATCGCGTTCGATATAGGGCTCTTCAAGTATGAGTCCTTCAGGATAGGTATCATTAGTAATAGAGATCTCCTTCCCGTCGAACGTAATAGTTTCTCCTGGAAGTCCAACAATACGTTTGATATAGAATGTCTTGGGATTTGTGGGTGGGCGGAAAACAATTACATCACCACGTTGGGGTTTGTGAAAACGGTATGAAATTTGGTCGACAATCAAATAGTTTTTGTCTTGGAAGGTTGGTACCATCGATGCCCCTTCGACAATAAAGGGTTGCGCGATAAAGATACGGATAGGAATAACAATAACTAGACAAATAATTACAAAACGGATGAGGTCAAATACCTGGTACCATACCGAATTTTTATCTTGTAATTGCGCGTGTATTTCTTTTATTCTTTTCATCATAATGTAGTGTATAATACACCAATGACTCATAAGTTGGAAGTGCTCTCTCGGGCAGGTTTGAAATCAGCAATATATCTTATCGTAGTTGCGCTCATAATCGTGTTTATGGGGGTGCTATTTTTTGGCGCTCATCACTCTGATTCATCGCCATGGCAAGACTATGACCGCACAACGATTACCTTCGATACAGGAAAAGAGCTTGAAGTCGTTCTTGCCAACACCCCGCCATTACGCACGCGCGGTTTATCATATTCTACATCACTTGCTCCCAACCTGGGTATGCTTTTTATCTTTGAATACCAGGGAGAACATGGTTTTTGGATGAAAGATATGAAGTATCCGATTGATATATTCTGGTTCGATACTCATGGGGCTCTTGTCTTTACGCAGCGCAACGTTTCGCCTGATTCATTTCCAAAGATTTTTGGTGATCAGATAGAGAGTCAGTATATTTTGGAAACAAATGTTGGCGTTCTTGCTGATGTTCAGTCTATAGAAAAAGGCATAGAACACATATCCACAATAAATGGGGAAAGGTAGCTATGCCTGCTTGCGGTAGGAGACTGTTAAATGGCTTGAGAGTCTCGCACACTTTTCTTTTTTATTGGGGCCAAAATATATCTGTACCACCAATATTTGTTCTTTTCTATAAAAAGAGATACTCCATCCGACTTCCTGAAGTCCTATAAGATAAGGGCTCGCTTCAAGTTTTTTCTGGGTATATTCAGGAGATTTTGTACATATCTCAATCTCACATTTTCCAGCACTTGCTTGGATTTTGCGGTCACAGAGGTGCTCAAAAGTCTCGAAAAAATCAGCCTTTTCAGCCCAGAGAACTGGCGCTTTCTTTTTACAAAAAAGATTTTTTAAAAACTTCTTCATATTTTTTAGTTTGTTCAAATTCACCATACCTTCGATATATGAATATGTCAAATAAATGAATATGTGCCTGTGGATATCTTTTATGGGTATCAGCTATTTTGGTCTGAACTTTGTGTGCTTGCATTCTGATATAAAATACATCCATGTTGTTTTTTGGGGTTTTATCGACTTCTTGCTTGACCAATTTTTTTCCTGTGTTGCCTGGTGGTTGAAAAATTGGAAGAAGGGTGGCGGAGTGCTATAATGCAAGTACTTCACGCACCCTTTCATATCGGGCATATCGCGGAAGTTTGGGTTCGCCCATATCTTTTATTAATCGCATATCTTAATTTCTTATTTTTTGTCTATGGCACAGACTGCAAAGAAAAAAGAGTCATCAAAAAAAGCGATGACTTCTACGCTGACCTATGTGGTGAAGCGTAACGGAGAATTACAAGCTTTTGATCCTACACGTATCGAGCAGGCTATTTATAAAGCGTTTGTCGAAACAGGCGAAGCTGGTATGGTCGAAGCAGGCAAGGTGAGCTCGGCTGTGGTGACATACCTCCAAAAAGAATCTACGACTGCTTCTACCGACGGCCAGTATGTGCCGAGCGTTGAATTCGTCCAGGACATGGTCGAATCAGAGCTCATGCGCCAAGGATATCTGACAACCGCCAAGGCGTATATTCTCTATCGTGAAAAACAAGCCCAAGCTCGTAAAAAAGACATTTTCAAAAAACGTGTGCATCTGCGCCCCTATGAATATCCAGAATTACTCGAATATGTTGACGCTGTTCGTCATTCGTATTGGATTCATACTGAGTTTAATTTCACAAGAGACGTACAGGACTACCGCATTAATACAGATGAGGTTGAGCGTAGCGCTATCAAAAACACCATGCTTGCGATTGCTCAGATCGAAGTTGCGGTAAAAATGTTTTGGGGCGATATTTATAAAAAAATGCCCAAACCAGAAATTGGTTCGGTAGGTATGACCTTTGCCGAAAGTGAGGTACGCCATCAGGATGCCTACGCTCACTTGTTGGAAATTTTGAATCTTAATGATGAATTTGCCAAGATCAAAGAAATCCCTGTATTGATGGATCGTGTTGAATATCTCGAAAAATCATTACGCAATGCCAAAAGCGAAGACAACAAAGACTACGCGCAATCAATCCTTCTTTTTTCATTGTTTATCGAACACGTGTCGCTGTTCTCACAGTTCCTTATCATCATGTCATTCAACAAGTATAAAAACTTGTTCAAAGGCATGAGTAATGCGGTAGAAGCCACATCAAAAGAAGAACAAATCCACGGAATGTTTGGTATTGATATCATAAAAATCATCAAGAAAGAGAATCCTACTTGGTTCGATGCCGAATACGAACGCGACATTGAAAAAGCCTGCAGAGAGGCCTTCGACGCAGAAAGCAAAGTCATCGATTGGATTTTTGAAAAAGGCGAACTACCCTTCCTATCAAAAGACGTTATTAAAGAATTCATTAAAAATCGATTCAACAATTCTCTCAAGAGTATCGGTATGGGTGCTATTTTTACTATTGATGAAGAGCTCCTCTTGGAAACAGAATGGTTCGATGACGAAATTATTGGCACCAAACACGTTGATTTCTTTGATAAGCGTTCGATTAATTACAACAAACGCGCACAGAGTGTTACGGGCGATGATTTGTTCTAAAATTTTATTTTATTATAGTTATTAATAGTAGCGTATTTTTATTATTTAAATTAACTAGCAAGTAGAAAGTGAAAAAGCAATGCACTCGAACACTTCCTACCCCCTGCTTACCACTTCCTATGGCATTTGAATGGCTCACTGAAAATAGTAGAAAATTCCTCGAATCGGGCTACCTCGACGAAGGGGTTTCTCCAGAAATGCGTATTCGCGATATCGCAGACTATGCAGAAGAAATCCTTGGGAAAGAGGGTTTTGCTGATAAATTCTACGATTATATGTCACGTGGGTATTACTCGCTGGCGTCACCAGTGTGGTCAAATTTTGGAAGCCATCGCGGCTTGCCGATTAGTTGTTTTGGATCATATGTGTCAGATGACATGGGAAATATCCTCTTTACACAGGCCGAAGTAGGCATGATGTCAAAACTCGGCGGGGGGACATCTGCATACTTTGGGGCATTGCGTCCTCGTGGGGCACCCATCCGTAACACATGGATCTCTTCGGGGGCAGTTCACTTTATGCAGCTTTTCGAGAAGGTTATTAGTATTGTTTCTCAAGGATCATTGCGTCGGGGAAACCTGGCAGCCTACCTCCCTTTGGACCACGGTGATGCTGATGAATTTTTGGATATTGCTACAGACGGGAATCCAATCCAACGTTTGACACATGGCGTGACGGTAAAAGACCGCTGGATGAAAGAAATGATCGATGGTGATGAAGAAAAGCGCGCGTTATGGGCAAAAGTAATTCAGCGCCGTGGTGAAATCGGTTATCCATATATCATGTTCTCTGATAATGCCAACAATAATACTGTTGACGTGTATAAAGATAAAAAACTTGAAATTCTTGCGAGTAATATGTGTAGTGAAATCATGTTGCCATCGAATGAAAAATGGTCATTCGTATGTTGTCTGTCATCAGTCAACCTTTTGCACTATGACGCATGGAAAGACACTGACGCTATCGAAACACTAACTTATTTTCTCGATGCTGTAATGGAAGATTTTATCCGCAAGCTCGAAGTGTATCGTGATTCTGATCGTGATGATGACAAGCAAGTCTTTACCTTCATGGAGCGCGCATATAACTTTGCCAAAGAAAATCGCGCATTGGGCCTCGGTGTTTTGGGCTGGCACTCACTCCTCCAGTCAAAAATGCTACCGTTTGCAAGTGCTGAAGCTGCCAAGCTGAACGTAGAAATCATGAAGACAATCAAGGAACGTTCATATGCTGCTTCAGAAGAAATGGCAAAAGAATACGGCGAGCCAGCAATCCTCGAGGGATATGGACGACGCAACACTACCTTGATGGCTATCGCGCCAACAACATCATCAGCATTTATTTTGGGGCAAGTATCACAAAGTATCGAACCGCTTTGGTCGAATTGTTATGTGAAAGATATTGCCAAGCTCAAGGTGACAGTGAAAAATCCATACCTCGAAAAGCTTTTGGAAGAAAAAGGACACAATACCAAAGAGGTATGGAATAGTATTCGTGATAACGATGGTTCAGTACAGCACCTTATCGGTGTCCTAACCCCTGAAGAACGAGAAATCTTTAAAACTTTTGCTGAAATTGACCAATATGCAATCATTGATCAGGCAGCAACGCGTCAGCTGTATATCGACCAGGGGCAGTCGTTGAATCTTATGATCAATCCAAAGACACCAGTAAAAGATATCAATGCGTTATATATCCACGCGTGGAAATCTGGGATCAAGGCGCTCTATTACCAACACAGTATGAATGCCGCCCAAGAGCTCAATCGCAAAAAGAGCCAACAATCAGATACCAGCATCAGTCGTGAAGGGTAATCTTGAGATTTTCAGTTCTTTACCTTTAAAATCTACATCTATAAAATTAGATGTAGATTTTTTATTTGACAAAAACCTCATCAGTGTGTATTTTTGATGATAAATATTGTTTAATTAAAAATTTAAAAAAATGAAAAAGATATTATTTTTTTGGGTTTGCCTTATGTGTTCTCTACGAGGTATGACTCAAGTTTCTAACACGCTTCCTGCAGGAACGTATGATATTGGCACCATAGGTGCCTTGTCTTATTCAGGTACCGAACAGGTATTTTATACATGGGATGGGTCACGACCTGATTCATCAGATGTCTTTTTTATAGGATCTGTATCTTATACATTGACAACTCTTGATACAGCGTCAGTCTATTCACTTCTCAGCAACACAACAAATGACCCTAGTCTCTTGCGAGAAGGAATGGCTAGCTATGTCCCTACTCCTTATGTTGGTCCTGCATCAGTGCCAAAAATTCATGTGCTCCGCACGTGGATAGCAGGAACATCTGAATATCAACAATGGTCGTATAATACGAGCATGGGGGTACATGGAAATGCTTTGGTATATTCTCTTGTTATAGATTCTCTAGAATTATGGGATTCTCTTACAGGCTTATGGGTACCAGGGGATTATCTGAATCCAACACCATTTGAAGTTTCTTTTTCTGCAGATACAGGCTATGTGTTTACGGACAGTAGTATGGCAGGTTTTCTGTATATACCAGGACTCATACCTGGTGATACCTTTGATATTTTTAATATCACTATCACACCAGATACTTTGTATGCTCAGTATGGGCCGAGCTCTTCGCTCGTGCTAAAAATCGCGTACGATTCAATAACAGAAGAAATCGTACAAAACAACATTACGCAATGGAAAATGTTTCATCCGCAGAGTTTTGTAGACCTCTATCCATTAGCAGATTATGAAACAGGTATTGAGTTAAACTACAGAAAATCATCATCGGCTATTGATGAGTGGGGTATGGACAGAAGTATCTTTTGGCGACAGGCAGAATTTACTTTATTTGATATTCCTCAGAATACTGGCGTTTTATTTGATCAGCAATGTGAAATGCGTGTGGCAGGAAACTACTCTCGGGATTATCACAAAAAAGCAAGTGTATTGTATTTTGCAGACTCATTAGGGGGGAAGTTTAACGTTCCTCTCTTTGACTGGGGTTCTCCTACAAATCGTACTTTATATTTACGAGCAGGTGGAACCCAGCAATTTCATCATTGGATTCCAGATGCTTTTGTGCATCAGGCCGCCCAAGGACTTGGTGTAGGTGCTCGCGACTACAAAGTTGCCGTGCAGTATCTTAATGGTGAATATTGGGGACATTATCTTTTGAGGCAACGTCTCACGGATAAACATATGGTAGAAGAACCGGGATATGATTGGGATGATGATGACGTGGTAGAATATAGTTTTTCGCGTCATGATTTTTCGTATAGAGTGGAAGATACATATTTCTTTGACCAAAATCAATATCATGACATGGATACCATTATCACCTTGTGGCAAGAAGATTTATCTGATGCCGAGCATTATGCTGCCCTCCAAGAAAAAGTAAATATGACATCTTTTATTACGATGTGGCATACCAATATGTATTGGGGGAATGGAGACCATGGTTCAGGAAATCACGGTGTGGCTAAACCAAATGGTTATGGCAAATTATCTTTTTATATAAAAGATATGGATCAATCGCTTCCTGCTTATGGGTCAAGCAATAACGACTGGGCATACTATGTTTATTCAGACACAACAGGAGATACGGCATTATGGAAAAGATGGATACAAAAAGGTCTCGATGAAAGTCCAGAGTTTCGACAAGCCTGGATAAATATTCTTGATGACCTTATTAGTGTTTATTTTGACCCTGACAGAGTTTTACCCTATTTTGATACGCTCGTGTCAGCAGTTGCTCCTCACTTGGATCTTAATTATCAACGATGGGGTCAATTCTCGGGGAGAAGTAAAACTCCTTGGTTATCATGGAATGTTCCAGTTATGCGTAATTATATTATGCAAAGAAGAGAACATGTGGTTGATATTTTCAAGCAAGATTTTGACTGTGATACTACGATGATGTATGTCACCTTGAAGGATACGTGCGACAGAGGGTATCATGCTCTTGTCTCTACATTACCTGTGCGAAAAGGTAAAGGATTATCACGAATTACGCATACAGATTTTCCAGTAATGATAACCGTACCGAGTCAAGAACCTCATTATTTTATCTTTAATGGAGATACGATAGTCACTGATACACTAATTGTCCACCCTGTTGTAGGTAGGTATGATTCAATTACTATTGTTATGGAATGTCTTTCTCCACCTTCGGTATTTACAGCGTTACAAGTAAACGAAGTGCTTCCTGATAATGTTTCAGGTATTACTGATGAAGAAGGAAAGTATGAAGATTGGTTTGAAATTTGGAATAGTTCATTGACGGACTCATTATCTTTGCAGGATTTATATGTTTCTGATAAAGCAAACAACTTACAGAAACATCATATTACTGTAGATACGATAATACCACCCAATGCCTATGTTGTTTTTTGGGCCGATGAAGATCTTTCTGATGGTCCAATGCATGTAGATTTCAAATTAAGCAAAGATGGGGAAGGGGTATATCTTTCAGACGGTGTTACAGTTATTGATTCTCTTGTTTGGAATTACACGATTCCATCAGACCAATCATTTGGACGATGTGGGACTATGACACAAACCTTTCTGACACCAACTCCAGCAGAAGAAAATTGTCCAAATATATTGCTGGATATAGACTTACTGGATTTTTCTGTTGTGCCAAACACCAGTGCCAGAGCGTTAGAATTATCATGGCGTTTCACAGAAAATAACCATGATCTAACGATCATGCGATCATATGATGGGGTAGTGTGGCAAGAAATTTCACCAACCACATCATATACACAAGGCACCTATACTGATTATGATATAGAAAGTAACATTACCTACTACTATCGTCTTTATTGGGAAGACCAGAAAAGCAATATCCGATCAGGAATGCTTACCGAACAAATGGTGCCGTATCTGAAAAATCCTCATGATAGTCACATACAAGCACCAGCAGGGTATCTCATATCGGTATATGATATTCTCGGAAAAGTTTTTCCAAAGAAAAAGAATATGTATCTTGATCATGGTGTATATATTATATTCTTTTTTGATGAAACTACTGGAGAAAAAGTGCATCAACAAAAAATATTAATAAAATAAAAACAAACCGACATCTGAATATATGTCGGTTTTTTTGCATGTATATATTTTTATAGGCGTGCTATACTACCTTTATTATTTAATAATATTTATCATCACCCCTATGAAATTCTTTTCTGTGTATAAAACTTTTACCGCTTTATTCATTGCTAGCACTATCCTGGCTTTCTTTTTTATTCTTGTTCCAAACACCTTTGCCGCAACGATCACTGTCGACTCCACGACAGGAGAAGCAGCCCTTGATACTGAATGTAACTTTGCCGAAGCAATAGACAGTGTCAATAATGGTTCAGATAGAGGAGATTGTGTTGCAGGCACCACTGATCCCTATGGTACCAATGACACCATTGCCTTTAATATTGCTGGTGGGGGAGTACAAACTATTGTCTTTAATGCAGGTATTCCAGGTATTGTGCGACCTGTTGTGATTGATGGTCTTACTCAACCTGATGATGGTGCGAGTGGTCCTGCAAGTTGTGGTACGACAAGCAACCTCTCTGATCGTAATTTGTTGGTGAATTTGGATTTTAATAATGCTGGTAATTTAGATTTAGGATCAGGTTCAGAAGGCTCATCTATACAAGGTGTAGCTATCTATGGATCAAGTCAAAGCGGTATCGGTATTCACAATGCTGGTAATACTACGATCTCATGTAATCATATTGGTCTTGATGTGGTGGGTACATCACTCCCAGTCAACAGAAACTATTACTCAGGAATTACCGGTTCATATGGTAGTGCCACACCCTTGCAAAATGTCACCATCGGTGGTCCAACTGTAGGAGATGGTAATATCATTACCGGAAACCTCTGTGCTGGTGTTGAAATGTATGAACAAAAGATTGTGAATATGACGCTTGAAAACAATCGCGTAGGTACCGACATATCAGGACTTGCTACATTAGGTAATTATGAAGAAGGTATCTCATTTGGCTCTGGTAATTACATAGGAGGAGAGTCACAAAACATTGTTATTCGATCGAATATCGTAGCGGGGAACCAAGCTGCAGATTACCCAAACCCCACTAACTGTTCACAAACAGGTGGCGGGTCAGAGATTGATATTCAAGGCTATGATAATGGTATTCTTGTGCTCAACCAAGATCTAGTGATTGAAAATAACTATGTGGGAGTAGGATCTGATGGAGTGACTCCACTACCATCAGTAATCAGTAGCGTCACCGGAGTTTTTGTTAGAGAAATCCTTGGGGGAAATATTTCAAATAATCTTATCTCCAACAACTCCCAACAAGGACTAAACATCTACAACTCTCAAACCATCGATATCACCAATAACCGTATCGGTACTGATGCTACAGGTATGACACTCGCATCCAATGGCTTTGGTGGTTTGATGATTATTCATGGTTCAGATGCGACCATCACCAACAATACCATCGTAGATGATAATTTTGCATCTCTGGTCGTACTAGGAGAATTCGGTGGAGCCTTTGGTCAGTCATCAGATATCACTATTCAAAACAATACTATTGGTGTGGCTTCAGATGGTCTTACACCATTAGGGAATCCAATGGTTTCAGTGCAATTCTTGGGAACCAACAATGTTCTCTTTGGAGGCACCAACCCTGCACAATACAACCGTGTTCAATCAGGTACTCTTGCTGGTGTACTCCTCAATGATATCCAAGGACTCCCTTGGAATATTGATAATATTACGATTCTTGGAAACAGCATGTTCAACAACAATGGTATGGCTATAGATTTTGCTATTGATACCAATACACAATCATTAGGACAAGCTGGACTCATGGATGGCCCCGAAGAAAACCTCGGCCCCAACGTCAACGACATTGGCGACATCGACACTGGAGCTAATGACTATCTGAACTACCCCGTCATCTATAATGCATCAACAGACATCAATGGAACACCACTGGACCCCTTTGATGACATCACAACTATCGATTTCTACCTCGATATTGGTAATGACAGTATTTCACGTGATGTACGTGTAGAATTCTTTAGTAATGGAAACACAGGATTAGGAGACACCATACCAGCAACACTTCATGGAGAAGGCAAAGACTTTATCATTGCGTGTGATATTACTCACAGCGGTAGTGGTGTACAAACATACAACACTACCACCGAAGGTTGTGACCTTACTGTATCATCAGGAGAAATCATCTCAGCAACCGCCACCATAATAGATAACCCTCTTGCTCTTGATGATCTCACCAAATACGGTTCAACCTCAGAATTCGGTAACACCGTTGTCGTAGAATCATTTGGACCAGACTTTGGAGATGCACCAGACACATACTTCACCACTGCTACCAACAATGGTCCCTACCACCTCATTGATGGTGTCACCTACCTAGGAAGCTGTGTTGATGCTGATAATGGTACTCTTACCAACAGGACGGCTACAGCTGATAATGCTACCTCAGAATCAAAATCAGTAGGATGTGCCCCTGGTCAAGATGATGAAGATGGCGTTACCTTCCCAACCACTCTGGACTGGGGAAGTATCGACAATGAAATCACCATCGAAGCGTCAGTCAATGGTATCCTCAATGCATGGATTGACCTTGATCGTAATGGTGTCTTTGACCCTACTGATCAGATTGTAGATAACTATACCCTTAACGCAGGATTCAATACCATCATGTTTGATATCCCTGCAGGATCAGGATATGAACCCACCTATGCACGATTTCGATTCTCAACCGAAGATATCCAACAACTCAACAAAACACAAGGAGAATCCCTCACTGGAGAAGTAGAAGACTACCGTATCTTCTTCGGTATACCACCCGTTACCTCTTCAGGAGGTGGATCAGTAAACTACGCCTGTACTGACCCCGAAGCAACCAACTACGATGATTCATCATTCGTACGTCACAAACAATCATTATGTGAATATGAATACAATGCAGAGATTGCTAACAATCTTAATAACGGAGCTACTCAAGAAGGTAATGTCTCAGCAGACAACAACACCTGCCCTATCTTCACCCAACACATGAAGAAAGGAGACCGTGATGGATATACAGGACAATCAAAACAAGAATCAGGAATATCATCAACTATCACAGAAGTAAAACTCCTCCAACAAACCCTTCTCGAACAAGGATTCAATCCAGGAACCATAGATGGCTGGTATGGTATCAAAACAGCACAAGCCGTATCACAATGGCAAACCAAACACTACACCCAAGTCCTCACCCCATGGAACCTTACCCATGCTACAGGATTCTTCTACCAATCATCAGAACGATGGATGAATGAACTCCTTGGTTGTGATGATGTGGTAACCCTTGATAATGGTGTTACCTTGACTGAACGGTATACGGGATAATTGATCTGCCCTTATACCATTACCATCAATTTAGAAAAACACCGCTCAAAAGAGTGGTGTTTTTGGTTGAGAAAAAATTTTATGTGTATATGATAGAGATAGTGTTGATACTAGGTAATCGCCATGAGCTTTCGGGACCGTGGAGGAAAGTCCGAACACGTCCTTGGGTTTTTCAAGGAGCAGCGTAGTGGGTAATGCCCATCCGAAGTAATTCGCGAGGTGCGAGCAGAGACGCTTGAAATCGAAAGAAATCAAGCACCCCTTATGGGTGAGTCATCATGGCAACATGGTGAGTGAAACGGCTAAATCCTTACGTGCGTGCAAGGCCGTGCTCTATATCATATTTGGTATAGAGAGAGCCGCTTGAGGATACTGGCAACAGTATTCCTAGACACATGATTACCCTGGGTACTATTTGATACCCAGACAGAATTCGGCTTATCGGTATCAATACTGAGAAAAACATATCTTGCAGAGATGTGTTTTTCTTTTGAAGAAAAACAGTCTTTTTCCCTTGCATTGCACCACCTTCCTACCGTATAATGTTTGGTATGTACGCCATTCTTGCGGTGGGTAGAACACTCACATAGGACGTTTGTGGAGCTCGTTCCTATCCACCGCTAGGTTGGGGTACATCAGAGCTCAGCACGTGCCTCGATAATTTTCGGGGTAGTATCGCGTATTGAGTGCACTATATTTATTTTTTTATTTATATTTTCTTATGAACTGGTTTACCAAGATTTTCGGAGATCACACCTCTCACACGATCAAAAGACTTGATCCTCATGTGCAGGCAATCAATGCACTTGAAAATGAGATGAAACAACTTTCTGACGAAGCACTACGTGCCAAGACTGATGAATTCAAACAACGTCTCGACCAAGGTCAGACAGTCGATGATATTATGAATGAAGCTTTTGCGGTGGTGAGAGAGGCAGCCGTGCGCACTACTGGTATGCGTCATTACGATGTCCAGCTTATTGGCGGTATGGTTATTCATGAAGGAGCAATTGCTGAGATGCGTACCGGAGAAGGGAAAACATTGGTAGCCACATTGCCCGTCTATCTCAATGCACTTTCTGGAAAAGGAGTACATGTGGTAACTGTCAATGATTACCTCGCACGACGTGATGCTCAGTGGATGGGGCAGGTGTATGCTTTTTTGGGTATGAGTTGCTCGGTTATCAATGACCGTCAGTCATTTATGTATGATCCGGGGCATCAGGAAATCGATGAAGAGCGAGATGAAGAGGGATCATTCAAAATCTTTTATGATTTCTTACGCCCATGTACTCGCAAAGAAGCGTACCATGCCGATATTACGTATGGGACGAATAATCAGTTTGGGTTTGATTATTTGCGCGACAATACCGTTCGTCACCCACAACAACTCGTGCAGCGCGGACATCATTTTGCGATTGTCGATGAGGTAGACTCTATTTTGATTGACGAAGCACGCGTTCCTTTGATTCTTTCAACTCAGTCTAATGATGCAGAAGATATGTATCGTACGTTTGCAGGTGTAGCAGCACGTATGCGTGAAGGCGAAGACTATACCGTGGATGAAAAATTGCGGGCTGTAGAAATTACTGATGAAGGTATTGAAAAAGCAGAAAAACTTCTTTCTCTCGACAATATTTATACTCAAGAAAATATTAAGCTTGTGCATCATCTCGAAACGGCTGTACGTGCCAAGGCAGTGTATCAACGCGATCAGGATTACGTCGTCAAAGATGGCGAGGTGGTCATTGTGGATCCCTTTACCGGCCGTATGCAGGATGGGCGTCGCTGGTCTGATGGGTTGCACCAAGCAGTCGAAGCAAAAGAAGGCGTTACGATTAAAGCTGAATCAAAAACGATGGCATCTATCACGTATCAGAACTATTTTAAATTTTACGATAAATTATCTGGAATGACGGGGACGGGGGAAACTTCTGAAGAGGAATTTCGTAAGGTTTATAACCTCGATGTTGTCGTGATTCCGACCAACAAGCCTATTGCACGTAATGATGAGCATGATCTTATCTACCAAACCGAAGAAGGAAAATTCAAAGCGATTGCTGAAAAAGTCAAAGAACTTCAAGAAAAAGGTCAGCCAGTGTTGGTAGGTACCGTATCGGTAGAAAAGAACGAACTTCTTACAGCGTATTTGAAACAGCAAGGCATCAAACACAATGCTCTGAATGCAAAAAACCATGAAAGCGAAGGTGAAGTCGTAGCACAGGCAGGTATTCCTGGCGCAGTGACGATCGCAACAAACATGGCAGGGCGTGGTGTCGATATTAAGTTGGGTGGCCCCGGCGCAAGCAAAGAAGAAGAACAGCATATCAAAGATCTCGGCGGGCTGTATGTGATTGGTACCGAACGCCACGAGGCTCGTCGTATCGACAATCAGCTCCGTGGGCGCTCGGGTCGTCAAGGGGATCCTGGAGAAACACAGTTCTATGTGTCGATGGATGATAACCTTATGCGTGTCTTTGGAGGAGATAAAGTAAAATCAATGGTGCAGACGCTCCAAATGCCAGAAGATATGCCAATTCAGAATGGTTTTATTACCAAACAGCTTGAACGTGCTCAAGAAAAAATCGAAGGATTTCACTTTGATTCACGTAAGCATATTTTGGCATACGATGATGTCCTTTCTCACCACCGCGAGATTATCTATGCTCGTCGCAAAAAGATCCTTTTTGATGAAGATAATTATATCCAAGATGTGTATCAGCAGGTGATTGAGAGCTCGGAGGAAGCAGGTAGCGTGATTGCCGCTAAGCGTGAAGCGCTAGGCGACGAAGTTTTCATGCCTGCTTTTAAAGATATTACTTTACAGATTATCGATCGCCTTTGGATGGAGCATTTGGAAGTGATGGGGGATACGCGCCAGTCAGTAAACTTACGTGCCTACGGACAGCGGGAGCCAATTGTAGAATATAAAAAAGAATCATTGCGTCTCTTCCAAGAGCTTGAGCATACCTGGATCGATGAAATTGCAAGTATTCTCCAGCGTATTGATGTCGAGGCGACCTTGAATAAATCTCATTCTCAACAGTATGCCCAAGAACCAACAGTCG
Organism: Candidatus Nomurabacteria bacterium; assembly: GCA_020632195.1. Taxonomy (GTDB): domain Bacteria; phylum Patescibacteriota; class Minisyncoccia; order Phycocordibacterales; family UBA1006; genus JACKGA01. The sequence goes on from JACKGA010000006.1 coordinate 23,702, forward strand.
CTGCTTCAGAAAAAGTGCGTGATGCTGTTACTATCTTTAAAGATGGCGAGAGTAAGCAAGTAAAACGCAAAAAGCTCCAACAATGGCTCGATGCTGGGTGGGAGGAGCGCGGATAGTGTTTTGCTCAAGTGTAAGTGTAGGTATACAAAAAACCGGCTCTAAAGAAGCCGGTTTTCAAATTTCTGTGGAAATCCCATGCTCTCCTATAGTACTGCATTGAGTGCATAGAATGCTACTATTCCACATATATAGCCTACTACCGCTAACCAAGCAATTTTTTTCAGATACCAGAAGAAATCAATTCTCTCCATACCCATCGCCACCACTCCCGCAGCGGAACCGATAATAAGCATACTTCCTCCTGTACCTGCGGTAAATGCTATTAAATGCCAGTCAGGGTGGTCTAATGGCAAGGCTGGAAACATTCCCATGCTGGCAGCCACTAAAGGCACATTATCTACTATGGCAGAAGCAAAACCTAAAATAATTACAAAAAAGTCGGTGCCAATGCTGGCTTCTACAGATTGTCCAAGTTTAAAAATTAAACCTAAAGACTCTAAAGCCGCCACTGTCATTAATATTCCTAAGAAAAATAATAGACTTGGCATTTCAATTTTGGTAAGTGCACTATGTACAGGACTGCGGTGAGACCCTATGTCAGACGTGACACCAGCCATCGTAAACTCTCTATTGCTGATAATTTCAGCCACGATAGTAAAGAGTGCGAGAGACAACATCATACCAATATACGGAGGAAGGTGCGTAACAGTTTTAAAAACAGGAACAAAGACAATAAGTCCCAACCCAAGATACAACATCAAAGAAGAGTATCTATGTGAAATGGCTTCTCCCCCTGGGGCTTCAAATGTACCTCGAAAAGGTTTCATTTTACTTGCAATCAGTGTCGGAACTACCATACATACTAGGGATGGTAGTATTAAATGCTCTACTAACTTGAGCGTTGTTACCTTGCCACCCATCCAGAGCATTGTGGTGGTTACATCTCCTATTGGCGACCACGCACCACCGGCATTTGCAGTGATTATCACCATGCCTACATACCACATGCGATCTTCTCTATTTTTGATAAGTTTTCCCAAAATGGTAATCAAGACGATGGTAGCAGTCAGGTTGTCAATTATTGCTGATAGTATGAAAGCAAGTGACGTCACAATCCAGAGTAATTTGGATTTGCTACTCGTTTTGATAAATCGTTTTATTGTAGAGAATCCATCAAAATGATCGATAATTTCTACAATAGTCATGGCCCCAATGAGGAAGATAAGAATTTCGCATGTTTTTCCAAAGTGATGGAGCAACATACTCTCAATACTTGCTTCTTCCAATCCATGATGTCCAATCTCAAAGACGGGCATGTGAGCAAGGCCAATGCCTGCCCATGCCAGAGCCATCATAACCAAAGCCGGTACAAGCTTATCTATTTTAATATTATGTTCTAAGGTAATAGCTAAATAGCCAAGTATAAAAATAATTACTACTAATATTTCCATTTTTTTTAATTTTTTGTTAAAGATTTATGTATTCAGGAAGATAGTATATTTTTGTAGGAGGATGTCAAATAGAGGGTGGCATATCCGCATGATTCGCTACACCTCGTCCGGTGAAAATATCTTCGAGTACCTTGCTCGTCGTTAGTGCCATCTAATTCCACAATAATGACAAAAGCCCGACGCTACGAATCGGACTCATGTCATTATTGTGGGCACTTCTTTAACTATTTTGAACTTCTTAATAACAGTACCGAAATGCGTAGATCATTAAGTGATATAACACTTTCGTATTATAAAATAGATAATACGGAATATGAAAATAACCTAGATTATATAGTGCTTTAGCTTGTTTTTTGTATAAAGACGGTTTCTTTTGAACTATGGTAATAATATAAAATATGATATTGACAATAAAATGTATTTATGATAAAGTATTATTACAATTAAATATTCACTTCTAAAATTATAAAAATGAACAATTCAACAAAACAAATCGTAGGTTTATTATTAATCGCTATTTTTACAGCAGTATTACTGGCTATTACCTTTTTCCCAGATGGTGCTGGCACAAATCAACAACAGTTTAACGCATTAATGTTTTCATTAATTCTAGCTGTTGCGGGAATGGTCTTTATTTACTTAGGTAGAAAAGAAGAAAAAGAAGAAAAAGAAAAACCACAGAAATTTTAATCTATTTTTTGATTAAAAAACAAGTACAATTAAATAACAAAAAACATAAAATTATGAACAATTCAAATCTGGTAAAATTTATATATCCACAAAACATTATGGATATGATAGAAAAAGAAAGCCCAAAAACATACAATGACGTCTATGTTCCTAGTGAAAAATTACGTGAACTAAACACGTTAATGATCAAAACAGCAAAAGAGCTAAGGCAAAAAGAAGCATCAGAAGCAAGCTTTTTCAAAACTTTTTATAGTAAAATATCTAATTTATTAGATATGGGGCACGAAAGTGCAGGTGGTCTAGTTTATAATGAGCTAGCAAACTTTGGAAAACAGTTTACAAAATTATTTGTGAAAGGATCTCTTGTGGAAGTTTTCTAACCTACATAGAAACAACTAAAAACCAAAGCCACAACACAATCGTGCTTGTGGCTTTTTTGTATACCCCAAAATGATATAATAGACATATGGAACACAAACGTAACAAAGATTACCTCACCGATCTTGTTGATGAAGTCAGTAGTATTGATGACAGCAATCAAAATACTGATGGGAAGATTGAAACGCCATCAGGACAGGTGGTTAATCATTACGGTAAAAATGTTGCTGATCTTACGGAACTGTATGATTTTCTTCCAATGATTACTGTTGAAGAATATGTGAAGATTAATAACTTTGATCCATACAAGAAAACATTCAAACAAAAGAAAGCAAAGAAATCTAAAAAAGAACGAGAAGCTGATCTCTTGAATGGAAAGGTAACCTGTCATTATTGTAAAAGTAATATGACAGCAGGTATATCAAAAGGAAAGTATTACTATTTCAGATGTGTAACCAAAGGATGTGAACGACACAACAAAGGAACACGAGCAAAAATAATCGTAGATTATGTCAAAGCATATTTGAAGAAAAAACCATTTTCATCACCAGAAGCATATCAAAGCTACAAAGATGAAATATTGCGATTACAAAAAGAAGAAACTCGTACGATCAATACCCAGATCAATAATGCAAAACGTAATCTTGGAAAACTTGAAGCTGATATACAAAGTATCAAGGCAAATATTGCCAAAGAAAAAGATCAAGAGCTTGTACCAATCCAAAAAGAACAACTCAAAATCACAGGTGATCGAGCACGAGATATGAAAAAGGGTATTGCTGAACTAATTGAGAAGAAAGATAACATCATCAAAAGCCCATTGGTATTTGAAGAATTTATCAAAGTTATTGATGAAATACCTCAAAAACTAGAAAAAGTTCAAAGTAGCACCCAGCTAGACAGTATTTTGAGTAAAATCTTTTTGAACTTTTCAGTAACTCAAAAAACCGTTGAAAAATATACGTTAAAAGACCCTTTCAGGTCTTTGGAACGGTTAAATAATGATGAATTCATTGATTGTGGAGATGGGCGGAATCGAACCGCCGTCCATATAATTCTTACTTATAGTTCTACATACATAGAATACTTTTCATCTGTGTAAACAGATGTTTTAAGCATGCTTTTTCTAAAATATTCAAAACAAAAGCATACCGAGCTCTTTATTTAGGTTTTCCTACGAGCAGAAGAAAACCGATCCTAGATAGTATGAAACCGATTACCTACGTTAAGGCTCCATATGGTAATGGCCTCGCTGCCTGTGGTCTTACGCGAATGCAAGCGCTCCAGCGTATGGAGACGCAATAGCTTTTGATTTTACACTTCAAAAGTGGTTGGGTGTTTTGCGAGGAACCCACATCTCGGTGCGTATAAGTGAAGGGGTATATATGTCAAAGCCGGTCATCCCCATGTCTATGATTCGCTTTGCCTAGGACCATCCCCAATAGCAAAGCTACACGTTTACGATATTCTAGTATTTTTCAAAGTACGAGCAATGGTGCGATTGTCTTCTCGTTCTCGAATACTTTGGCGCTTGTCGTGTTTTTTCTTTCCACGTGCCAAAGCCAAGTCGACTTTGATCATACCACGTGGGGTAGTATAGATGGAAAGAGGGATGACCGTCAAGCCTGCCGATCGCTTTTGTTTTGCGAGATAGGCGAGCTCTTTTTTTTGTAATAAAAGCTTGCGTTTGCGATATGGATCATAGCTTTCGGGGGTATTATTGGTCTGGTAAGGGGCAATATAGGCGCCAATGAGAAAAGCCTCATTTTCGCGATATACAATATATGCTCCTCTGAGCGATACATTTCCTTTGCGTAGTGACTTTACTTCGAATCCTTCTAGTACAATACCTGCCGCTAAGGTATCTATCAGATCATAATGAAAGCGAGCTTGTTTGTTTGAGGCGAGTGTTGCCATAGGCATAGTATACAGGTTCATGAGAAAGAGAACTAGGCTCTTTGATTTGAGTACTGCTTGCTCTTATGAGCGTTGTCGTCTATTATAGCCACGTTATTTATTTTTTTAAACTTCCACACTATGTTTTCATTTTTTAACGATAAAGAATCTTCGAAAAAGAAAAAGAAGAAGAAAAAAGATGCACCAACAAGCTTTTTGAGCCAGTTCGTTTCAACAGCTCTGATGATTGCTTTGATTGTGGTGGCAGCAACATTTCTTTTGTCTGACGAAGAAAAGAAAACCGAAAAACAAATAAGTCTTTCGGAGGTAGCTCTCTTGGTAAATAGTGGTGAAGTAGATCATCTGATCGTCAAGGGAGATAAGCTTGAGCTTACCCTCGCTGATGAAGATGCGACAAAAAAGATTTCAATGAAAGAATCTCAGGCTTCACTCGTCGAGACGCTTGCTGACTATGGGGTTACCCCAGAGGTATTGAGCACTCTTGATCTTGAGATTAAGGATGCAAATGCATCTCCCGGCGTATGGGTATTGCGTATTTTACAGGCATTAGTGCCACTTCTCGTGCTTGGGGTAATCATCTGGTTCCTTTTTGGGCAATCCAAGAATGGTCCTATGAAAGCTTTTAATTTTGGGCAAACACGTGCACGCGTGACTGATCCTGATAAGCAACGTATTACGTTCAAAGATGTGGCAGGAAATGAAAATGCAAAACAAGAACTCCTCGAGATTGTTGATTTCTTGAAAAATCCAAAGAAGTATATTGAGATTGGTGCCAAAATTCCTAAAGGAGTTTTGCTTACAGGGCAACCAGGGACAGGGAAGACACTTCTTGCACGTGCCGTTGCTGGCGAAGCAAAAGTACCATTTTTCCACCTTTCAGGTTCTGAATTCGTAGAAATGTTTGTCGGAGTTGGAGCATCACGTGTGCGTGACCTCTTTACTCAAGCAAAACAAATGTCACCAGCTATTGTCTTTATCGACGAGATCGATGCGGTGGGACGACACCGTGGGGTAGGTATTGGTGGGGGAAATGATGAACGTGAACAGACTTTGAATCAAATCTTGGTAGAAATGGATGGCTTCGAACCGACCGAAAAAGTTATCGTCATGGCAGCTACCAACCGTGCTGATGTCTTGGATTCGGCACTCTTGCGCCCAGGGCGCTTCGATCGTCGTGTTATGCTCGACATGCCGGATCGCAAAGAACGCAAGGCTATTCTAGAAATCCATGCACGTCGCAAGCCATTGACAGAGCGTGTTGATCTCGAGACTATTGCTACACGTACGCCAGGATTTTCTGGTGCTGATCTTGAATCACTCATGAATGAAGGAGCTCTTCTTGCTGCGCGTCAAGATAAAAAACAGATCGACATGGAAGATCTCTATGAAGCTATTGAAAAAGTCATGATTGGCCCCGAGCGTAAGAGTCATCTGCATACACCGCACGAGCGCAAGATTGTTGCTTATCACGAAGCAGGGCATGCATTGGTTGCTTCGTGTCTTGAGCATGCTGATCCTGTTCACAAAGTATCTATTGTAGCGCGTGGGCATGCGGGCGGCTATACGCTTAAACTTCCATTGGAAGAGCGCAAATTGACCAATCGCGTACAGTTCTTGGATGATATCGCTATGAGTATGGGAGGATATGCAGCAGAAAAAATGATTTTTGGTGAAGTGACCACAGGCCCATCAAATGATATTCAAGTGGCAACCAATATTGCTCGCAATATGGTAACCAAGTGGGGTATGAGCGATGAGCTCGGGCCTATCGCCTTGGAAGGAAATGAAGGACAAGCGATGTTTGGTCAGGGAGTTTCGGGCAACCAGCTTTCAGAGCGCCACGAAGCTTTAGTAGATGATGAAGTATCTAAGATTATGAATACAGCGAAAGAGCGTGCTTCACAGGTGTTGACTACTCATCGCGAAGCTCTTGATGCGATTGTTGAAGCGCTTCTTGAAAAAGAGATACTCGAACAAGAAGACTATAATGAAATTATCAAAAAGCATGGTATTACACCAAAAGAACATACCGAGGATTAGCCCATATCCAACAAAACCCGTTGAAAATTCAACGGGTTTTGTTATACTGACAAAAATTTTGAAAACTTAAAAACTTATGAATTATGAAAAAAATATCTACAACCCTTCTAAGCTTCTGTATGTTTTTTTGCATGCGGGCAACTGGACAGATTAACTACGTATCTCTTCTTGACGGACCAGTAGAGCCAATATCTTCAACAGACTTTTCTTCTTTTGTATATGACATGGAAGAAGGTTGTGCTCGAGTGTTTCTAAAAGATAGAGATATGAAAGTTTTTATTACCAAAAGCCTGGATTACGACATTATGTCCATATATATTTTATACCAAAAGACCCCAACAACATTGGTGTCAGTTATGGTGAATGAATTGGGTGAAAAAGTCGTGAATGTCATGACTCCGTGGGGAATCTCATCGAGTCGATTTTTTGGGTCGAGTTATGCGTGTTTTTTGGAAGGACCACAAGCTGATTTTTTTGATGTTTTTTCTTCTCAGAAGACAAGGGGATTACGTACCTTTCTTGAGATAAAAAAACAAGAAGGAGGCAATATACTGATTTACGAAAGGCAGAAAGAAATAAAAGAAAATCTTTTTTCATGTGATCTAATTTAAGAAATAAAAAACTCCGCGCAAAATGCTCGGAGTTTTTTCTTATATTTATTTTCGTACCACTTGATAGGAAATAGTTCTGCTTTCACTGGAAGTTATAGTAACTATGTACATACCACTTGAAAGGTCGCTCATATCCAGCTGCGATGCTCTGGGTGATAGTGCTTTTTGCACAAACACTTCTGTTCCAAGAATGGAATACACTTTCACATCTGTAATCCTGTAGAAGGATTCTATATTTAAAATGTCTTCCGTTGGATTTGGATATATACGCATATACTGTTGTGCATCAAGATACTTGATCACTTTGGCGCTTTTAATACTGCTATATTCAAATTGCCCATCATAGTCAATTTGCTTGAGTCTATAGTAATAGGTCACATTTGATGCAACATAGTGATCTTGATACACATAATCATGTATTTCATTACTATTCCCATGCCCGTTACTCCAGCCTATCTGTCCAAAATGAATACCATCGGTACTTCTTTGCACTTCAAAGCCTTCATTGTTGATCTCTGTAGCGGTTACCCAATCTAACTGTATGTATGAGTTATCTATTGCTTTGGCTTCAAAACTCAGCAATTCTACCGGTAACGGTACATTATGTTCTGATCCATGTAAGTAAATATCAGAGAATCCACTTACATTAAAATCTACATAATTCCCACCAAATCCGGTGCCGTTGGTTGCTTGTGATAAAAATATCCCACCAGAGCTTCCTGGGGAAGTTCCCGTGGCGTATTTTGTGCCTACTATATCTCCTATGCCACAAACATCATCATCATCTGCACAGCCATTCGGGTCACCACAACCGGCTTCATTAACCAGTGAGGTTAATTCAGCGTCTGTGAAATATAATCTCACGGTTGCGTTGCTCCAACCTGGAGTTGTGCTACTGAATCTGAAATATCTACCTAAATAGGCATTATTTCCTCCAGAACACACTGCAGACGGGCTTGCATTACCAACACTTGGTACCGTTACGGTTACATTTCCCATATTTTGGTTATGGTCATGCACTGAGGCAATAATATTGCCATTGGCATCCCATAAATGAACCCAGTCATTCACACTATTTGATTCGCATGTGCCTGTAGCACCTGTGGTAGTGGTGATGTTATTGGGATCATTTACTTTCACCACTACATTATCACTTACACTGCAGCCATTGGAAGTAGCTGTCATGGTGTAGGTGGTTGTGCTAGTCGGTGATGCAACAGGGTTAGCAATGTTTGGATTGCTCAAACCAGTTGTTGGTGACCACGAGTAAGAAATTGGCGCAGATCCCATATAAGCATAATTGACGGTAACATCAAAAGTCATACTTATAGCATCAGGATTAGGTACCCAACACAGACATCCAAAAAAATCAAAATATTCATCAGTGTCATATGATTCTAAAATTAAATTTTGACCATTAACAAGCTCTCCATTTAATCCTGAATACGTGTATGTGCCATTACATCCAGAACCTTCATACGTAGAATTTACATATAAATCCCACTCATACCAACCATCACAATTAGAACCAATACTGGCATCAAATGATATAGATGTAATAGTTGCATCTGCTGGGGCTCCGCTTAAGGTACCGCCTATGGAAACTGGGTCTGTATCGTATCCACTTCCAGAGTAGGAAAAAGATATAGATCCTGTTAGAGGTATTATCGGAGGAATAGCACTACCATTCAAATTAGTACTTGCTCCATTGCAAATCAATACATCAGCGCCAGCATTTGGGCTAGTGGGTTTTATGTCCACAGGGTAAATATCTGCAACCCACCCTGGTTTGTCTGTATTTCCATCAGAAGTAAAACGAAAAGTTAAACTACCGTCAGATGCTGTAGACATAATCGTTCCAGGACTTGTTGTTCCATGATACGTGCCTATTAGTGGAGCAGAAGTTGAATTACCGTCATAGATATACAGATAGTCGTATCCAGATTCAGTTTCAAAAGACGTGAAATCTACTTTTATCCTCTCGCATGATGCGGAAGGAGAAAAAGTAATAGTTCCATCTACATTGTTCCACCAGTAATCGGCATCAGGACCCCCAATATCATAAAACTTCTCAGTACCCGAAATCGTGGTGCTGATTGATCCTGAATAAGGTGGAGCATATCCCGGTGAACGGTAGTCTATATAAGCATTTGCATTAAGTGCATTACAACTGTATCTAGTAAGTAAAATAGAACGGGATGTGGTGGTGGAATACACCCAAGGGATAGATGCTCTTCCCGAACTAGTACAATAATAACCATTATCATCATTTGAAACTTCTACAGATCCAGCTGTATTGGTGGAATACAACCTCAAATAAGTATCGGTTTGTGTTGAAGCACATGAAGAAAACTCATACAGTCTTCCTATTACAGGGGTAAAACTAAAAGCCCTCCTGCCACTATTATAAGTAGTTGTACTTTGCCAAGATGTAGTTGGCGTTATTGCAACATTAGTAGTTGCAGTATTACAATATTGCCCCCAAACCTTGTTTGAGAACAACAACACGCTTGCCACGACAGCAAGCCATACGTAAAACTTTTTCATGATTTTATATTTAATTGTTAAAAAATAAGTTCAAGAATGAGTATGAATGTAATCACAAAAATAGTCAATCGTTATTTTCTATTTCTTTACTGTAGAAGTATGCAAAGAAATCGAGCTCAGCAAGATGATTGGGCATTCAAATATCAAATAGGTAGACATATAACGTTGATGTCTCACCTCAGCAGACAAAGAAAAACTCCGACAACAATATCCGCAGTATGCTGGGAAGATAGAGTAGCGATGTAGTAAAAAATACATAATACCCTTTCTTTCTCTTAAATTTTATATAAAATTTGGTATAGTAATACATATGGAAAAAATACCAAACCATTCATCAAATACCACCCCTGATACTCTTATTCAGGAAAAGAAAGAGAAACTCAAAAAGCTCCTGGATGTATTGACTCATCCAGATTTTGAAAATAAAAGAAATCAAAAAATACGAGAACTGAACGAACGCATTGCTGATCTTTTTGAGCAAGCAAAAGAAGTATCTCGCAATAAAATGAGCGAAGGGGTGACTTCTGCTGAACGTGAACAACTCAAAAAAGAAATGATCGATATACTTGATGAGCAGGCGATGCTTGAACATCAGCGCAACTACTGGCAGTCACTTTCAACAAATACAGATGAAAACATTGATAAGGCGCTAGATCAGTTAGCAGATTTACAATCTCCAGAAGAAAAAGCAAAAAACTTAGCCAGATATTCATAAAGCGATGAATAGCTACAAGTCACTTTATAGAAAGAAGCTAGCATTTGAATGTCTTTTCTAGTATTCTGCTCATGGCTAGATAGATAATAATGGTGTATCTATTCGCCAATATTCATGGGTGTTTTTCTATGGTTGATATAAGTTCGAGTGCCGAGCTTATAATTTCAAATGAAGAGATCTGTCTGGCAAGTGCGCCTACAGCTCAATTTCCCCAATCAAGTTGAGGATAAAGTTCGAGCGCGGAGCTTATTTTGACAAATGAAGAGATGTAGACAAAGTCTGCCCATAGCTCAATTGGTAGAGCGCGAAGCTTATACCTTCGTGGTTATAGGTTCAAGTCCTATTGGGCAGACTTTGGATAGATTCTCTGAGTGCTGTCACCATAGTGTACGTATATTTTTGTGACACCGGGCTTACTCTTACGATCAGGTAGTCAGGTGGGTTGGTGTGATTGATTTACTCGAAGAAGAGTCTTTGTATGTAGATAAACAAGATTATTCATAAAATTTTAATAATCAAAAACCCATTCTATTTAGAATGGGTTTTTCTTGTACTTTTACTTTTATTGACAAGTGTATTAACAAGAAGCGGCTCTTCTCTTTCCTTCTTGAAGTTCAAAAAGGGTCTTTTGCCACTTTTCAATATTCTCACCATTGAGAGTAAGATCAATACCTTCCAATTGGTCTGCGGCATCGGCAATCTGCTGAGGAGGCTTCACATCGGTGCCTCCAATGAGATAGATAACTTTAGCGATTACTTCATTCTTACCGGTCCAATCGTTTCTCATTATTTCTTCCAGGATTATCTGGGGTGTGGTGTTGTTTGCTACCACATAGCTTGCAAGTATTTTGCGAGCATCTGCTTGGTGGGTTAAAAAATCGGGTTGTCTTAGTTCCTGAAAAAGATCTTTTAGATTCATAGTTAAATTATTTTTTGTTTTTGAAATATTTCCCGAGTATCCTACATAAAATTATTTACATATGCAAGCTTTGGTGGTATAAAAAGATAAACAAAATTTACGCTCATGAAAACAAAAAAATCTATTTACGTTGTTCTTGTTCAACCCCACTCTCGTGGAAAAAATGACAAGAGATTAAAAGGGTACTATCGTAATATCTTGGAAGAATTAGATAATTCTGACATGTATGTTTTTGAAATAGACTATGCCCGTATTTTTGGATCTGGTAAAAACTATGATCCAGAAATTGCCGCTTCCTTTATTATCGATGAAATCAATGATTTCTTTTTTAACCCATTTGCTCTTCCTGAGATTGATAATCTTGATGAAGATGAAGAGGGCCTTGATGACATTGAAAGACTTATCAAAGAGAGTTACCGAATCAATAGTGATACTCCTCAAGATTCTGATTCAAACGTAGAACAGTACCCTGATGGTAATTTTATTCATGTACATATTGTAAGTGATAAAAAGCTTTTTATGCATATGTGTGAAATAATTTCAGAGTATGGTTTTGAGGAAGAAGGCATTGAGGTTCATGCTTTTGCTTCATCGTATAAGTTATTTTCTGAGTTTCAGATGACTCTTATGCGACCTCTGAGAAAAAAACGCGATGATGGGCATACACCACCTCATGATTTATTAGGGGGAAATGGTATGGCTTTAGGTTAGGGGTGAGGGGGAATATAAAGAATATAAAAAGAGCCTATGCACATAAGTGCATAGGCTTTCCTTTTTCCTCTTAGGGCAGAGAAGCTGTCTTAAAATGCATTTTAATGTCTTTGTGATTGATGAAATGCATAAACTCATTTCTTGTCATTTGATAGAATTTTTTCTCAAGAAAGTGAGCGTAGTAGCTTTTCACAAGCTCTCCTGTTTTGATATCTATGGCGAGAGTGCTGAGCTCCCAACCACAATCTTCGATGCCACACATTTGCAGGAAGGATACCATCTCAACCCCATGCTCAATATATGTCCGTATGTTGCTGATAATATGTGGTGTGTATCCAAGTGCTGGTGTAGCAGGCAAGGCTTCTATCGTTGAATAATGAATTATTTTTCGTGATTGCCCAAAGAGTAAAACTTTGTGCCCTTCTTTGGGAAGTTCACCCGAATGAAAACATCGCTCGCAGAACATAGTCCTACATACGTGCGATGGTAAATTGTTTGAAAAGTCCATAATTTTATAAAGTTTATTTAAGGTATGTATACTCCTTGAAGTGTATTTTGACAAGTCGTTGTCTCCTGATAATCTCATTCCGAACACCCTCCAATCTCAAAAACTTTTGGCTATGTTATATATTTAAACTTCTTGCCCCATCGTCAAAAACATGTATGATACCCAACATACATTTATGGGCTTACTTATTATTTTAGTTATTGTACTCATTATCGGATCGGGTCTTTTTTCAGGTGTTGAGGCAGCATTGTTTGCCATTTCACAAGGGCAGGCAGAGATTTTTCTGCAACAACAAAAAAAGGGTGCCAAGGCACTCTTGGAAGTAAAACAAAACATGAATCGAGCGATTACGGTTGTGGTGGTTGGTAATAATATTGTCAATATTGTGGGGAGTATTTTTGTCGGAGTGCTTGCGGGCGATGTACTGGGGAATCAATGGTTGGGATTAGTATCGGCATTGTTGACCTTTTTGATTATCGTTCTTGGAGAGATTATTCCAAAGACAATTGGTGAAAATTATGCTGAGCGTATTTCACTGACGGTAGCGCCATTGGTATTAGCACTGACACGTATCCTGATGCCCCTCGTGTGGTTTTTTGAAAAGATCACGTCACCATTTTCTGTCGAGCGGGCACTGGTATCTGAAGATGAATTAAAAATCTTGTCCGACCTCGGACATCGTGAAGGAGTCATCGAAGATGATGAGCGTGCCATGATCGAAAATGTCTTTCGCTTGAATGACCTATGCGCTCGCGATATTATGACTCCACGCACGGTGGTCAATGGCCTTCAGAAAGACCTCATTCTTGGTGATATCAAAGAAGAAATTTTCACATTGACAAACTCGCGCGTGCCAGTTTTTGGCGAAGATTATGATGATATTGTGGGATTGTGTCATCGTCGTGATCTTTTGCGTGCTATTGCAAAGGATGAGCACAATCGTACCGTTGGGGAATTCGCACAACCAGCCCTGTATGTATCAGAGAAACTGCGAGTTGATGTCCTTCTCCCGCTCTTTCAGCGTAAGCGCGAACACCTTGCCATTGTCAAGGATGAATTTGATGGAACTTCTGGCTTGGTCACACTTGAAGATGTTCTTGAGCAATTGGTCGGTGAGATTGTCGATGAAACAGATGAACATATCGATACACGCGAACAAGCTCGTCAAGAGGCGCGTGAAATCAACTATCGTCGAGATAAAGAGCAATCAGAAGAGGTATAGCCAAGTCCTTGACTTCCAATAATTCTTTTGTATAGTGTAAATATCGTTTGGAGGCAAACATGTATTATTTATTTTTAGTTATGAGATAGTTCATTATAAATTATCTATTAGTTTTATGGCCAAAGCAAAAATGAGTTTTAAACCAAAACAAACAACCAAAAAGATTCTTAAAGATCTCAAGGATCGCGCACGTGATGTGATCGCACGACGTTACGGTCTCGATGAGGCAGAACGCCATACCCTACAAAGCATTGGAGACACGTATGGTATTACCCGTGAGCGCGTACGTCAGATCGAAAATACGGCTCTCCATGCTATTCGTGAATCAGCTTCATTTGAAGAGGCGGCATATATTTTTTCTGAATTGAAAGATATTTTACATGATTTTGGTGGCATCGTTGAGGAAGATCATTTTCTTTCGACTCTCTCTAAGGACCCTATTACACAGAACCATATCCACCTCTATCTTGTGCTTGGTGATGAGTTTAATCAGCACAAAGAAAATGATCATTTCAAAAAGCGTTGGAGTGTTGATGACACGATTGCAGACCAAGTTCACACGGTTTTGAATTCTATTCATTCATCACTGACGAAAGATGAGCTTTATGAAGAAGCAGATATTCTTCATCAATTCCTCAACCATGATCATGCAAAAAATCTTGATGAAAAGCATCAAAATGAAGATACAGCTCGAAATTGGTTTAATCTTTCAAAAGTTATTCAGAAGAATCCTTTAGGTCACTGGGGGCATGCGGAGTCACCAAATATCAAAACACGTGGTATTCGTGATCTTGCCTACCTTGTCTTGCGCCAGCATGGTTCACCAATGCATTTTCGTGAAGTTGCCGAGGCGATTTCAGAGCAGTTTGGACGTCCGACACATACGGCAACATGTCATAATGAATTGATTAAAGACGATCGCTTTGTATTGATCGGGCGTGGGCTTTATGCTTTGAAGGAATGGGGATATCGTCAAGGTACTGCTCGTGAAGTTATTCAACAGATTCTTGAAGAAGAAGGACGTGCGATGTCTCGAGATGAGATTGTTGATCGTGTTATGAAAGAACGGTATCTCAAGAAAAATACGATTTTGGTAAACCTTCAAGATCCTAAGAATTTTAAGAAGGATAGCAATGGTTTATATACCATTCTCTCGTCATAGATATCAGAAAAAACTCCACAACGGAGTTTTTTTGGTATAATAGTAAACAGTATGTTTGGGGGAGCAGCCGTATCAACAATTGCACTTCTATGGAAAATTGGTTTTATTTTGATTCCACTTATTACAATTCCTATTGCCTTTCACTTGTGGCTTCTGTATAACCGCCGACGCACTATTGCAGAAATGGATTGGATTGTATTGCAGATTATTCCTCCACAAGAAGTACATCGATCTCCAGTAGCTATGGAATTGGTATTGAATGCCATGACGGATACAGGAGGAACACAGACATGGTATCGACGATGGGTACAAGGAAAGGTGCGTTCATGGTATTCGCTTGAAATTACCTCGATAGAAGGTTCAATTTATTTTTTTGTGCGTGCTGAAAGAAAATTCAAAGATTTCATTACATCACAATTTTACTCTCAATACCCTAATGCTCAGATTCGTGAAGTTGATGACTATACACGATACATCCCTGTCTATCAGCGCGGAGGTGATTGGGATATGCTTGGCTTTGAAATGGCACCATTAGCGCCGAGTGTCTATCCTATCAAAAGCTATGTTGACTATGGTATGGAAGAATCTTTAGGGGCCGATCCAGAACAGCGTATTGACCCTATGAGTCCTATTCTCGAAGCGCTTTCTATATTTGGCAAGCATGAGCAAGCATGGATCCAATTCATCTTTCGTCCAGCCGTCAAGAAGCGCGATCCTCATGCTCCCTGGTGGACTTTTGGATTGAAGAAACGGAGCTGGGATAAAGAAGCAGAGGAAGAAATGGACAAATTTCAAATTGATTCAATGAAAAAAAATATGAAAGTCCTCCAAGCAGTAGACCCTAATCGACAATGGGCTACCGTAAGTCTGACAGACGGTCAAAAAACCGTATTGAAGGCTCTTGGTCGTAATTCAAGCAAGCAACCGTATGACTTTGCTGGGCGTGTTCTCTATCTTGCCAAAAAAGGTTATATGAAAGGTGAGCGCTTTGGTATGTTGATCAATATGTTTCGTGCTTTTGGTGGTGATGGGCTCAATGGTTTTAAGCCAAATAATGATACCAGTGCAAAATATCCATGGGATGACCCAACGGGCAATAGAGTTGAAACATGGAAAGAGGAGATGTTTTATGAATATGTAAATCGTATGTGGTTTCATGTACGCCGTCGTACGTTTTCTGATCGTAAGGATTCACGTAAAGATACTGTGCTTACGAGTGAAGAAATTGCAAGTCTCTGGCACCTTCCATCGACTACCGTTACTTCGCCGACACTCGAGCGTGTGGGATCAATTACCGCGCAAGCTCCAGGAAATCTCCCGATGGGAGAATAGCAGTGATGCACTTCGTGAAGTATCATGCTAAACTTCGGCAATATAAAAGCAGCACATCTGTGATCTCATCACATGACCATCGTTTATGGATCTTGATATTTTTTTACAACGTCGACATGATCTCTTCGCTCAGACACTAGGAGCGCAAACACACCAGCGTTCTCGAAACAGGTGGTTCTTGGTGATTATACTTTTGATTGTAGGGATCGGGCTCTATGCCCTGATTACTTCGCGTCCTCCTCGTAATTTTCCTATTGATGAGCGCATTACTATCGAAGCGGGTTCTACACTGAGTGAAATTGCCGACACCCTTGTTGCTCATCATGCGATTCGTTCGCGGTATGCTTTCATCGCAGCGAGTTCGCTTTTGGGCACTGCTGGGAAGTTGCAAGCGGGGGAGTATAAATTCCAAGAACCTTTAGGAGTACTTGGTGTTGTGCGTGTACTGGCACGCGGGGATCATGGTGATGTGTCTGTCCGTCTCACCATTCCCGAAGGTTCTACGCTGACTGATATTGCGCGCTTGGCTTCACGGGTTATTGATAATTTTGATGAAAATACTTTTATCGATAAGGCTATTGCATTCAATGGTTACCTGTTTCCTGATACGTATTTTATTTTACCAAGTATCGATACTGATTCACTCATTGCCATGATGCACGACCGCTTTTCTGAAGTGCTTAACGATGTCGGTTCTGACAAGCTTGCTGATCTTTCCCCAGAAGAACTTCGTAATACGGTCATTATGGCCTCGATTATAGAACGTGAAGCAGCTGGTTTTGAAGATGCATACACTATTTCTGGGATTCTTTGGAAGCGTATCAGGATCGGTATGCCGCTTCAGGTTGATGCGTCCTTTGCCTATCTTTTTGATAAAGAAAGTAGCGAGCTTACCACGAGCGACCTTGAGTACAATTCTCCCTACAATACCTATATCAATGTAGGTCTACCACCAGGCCCTTTGGGTAACCCAGGGAAGATAGCGCTCGATGCAGCACTCCACCCCGCTGAATCACCATACCTCTACTATTTACATGATAGCGATGGGAAGGTGCACTATGGCAAAACACATACTGAGCATGTAGCAAACAAGCAGAAATATTTAAAATAATATTTCATTCATTTTCAAGACGGATACGATAAGCTATGCTATAATCTCAAGCAGTATGGCATTACGACGACTTGTCTTTTTAGATGTGGAAACAACAGGGTTTGATCCTATCAAGCATGAAATTATCGAATTAGGTGCTGTGGTTGTTGAGCCGCAGGGTTCGTATAGCGAGCTCAAGGTACTGCACGAACTTGATATCAAAGTAAAACCAACTCGCATCAAAGATGCTGACCCGGGGGCATTGCGTGTGAATGGTTATGACGAAGCTCAGTGGATGTTTGCTCACGACCTCGCCGAAGCATTGCAAGAACTTTCTCTTAAGGCAAAAGGTTGTAGCGTCGTTGCACACAATATTTCTTTTGATTGGTCTTTTCTTCAGCGTGCATTTGATGTGACGGGGGTAGAAAATACTATGCACTATCAAAAATTCGACACGCTTTCAATGGCATTTATCAAGCTTCATAAAGACCCAGAACTTTCTAATCTTTCATTGCGAGCACTGTGTGAGTATTTTGGTATTGTGAATGAAAAGGCTCACACAGCGCTGGCTGACACACGTGCGACCGTTGAGGTGTTTAAGGGGTTGATGAGGGATTAGTTTTTATAATTTGATCAACAAAAAAGTGGAACATAATAACCATGTTCCACTGTTTTAATTTTGTAATCTAGCCACTAGCGCTTTGCGCAGGGAATCTTTACTGAGCTTGAGTCTGCCTGTTCTATCTCTCAGAACAGTTACATTATCCCATGCGCCTTCTTCCACGATGGCAATGATGTCATCACTTCCTGCTATCTTATGAGGCACCTCCCCAATAAGAAATAAGGTTCTTTTTGAGCTTTTTATTTTTTCAAGCAAGTTATGATTTTTTATAGTCTCAGGCTTGCTCAAAAAAGTGATTTTTGTTCGATATATCCCAAACCCCTCTAATATTGTTTTTATGGTTTTTGGTGATACTTTCTGAGCAACTGAAACAATAACTATATTCTTGAAAAAAGTCGGAGCTTTGCTTTTGAGAAATTCTTGAGACCGTTCAAGGAGTTCAGCGAGAAGCTCTCTATCTTTTGGTTCTAAAAACTGCTCATAATTATTATAGAAATCATTAAACTTTCTGAGCCTCTTATCTAATTCTGTTTTTTCCATTACTAACATCACATACAATTTATTTTTTAGTGAACAATATTTTATCAAAAACCATTTAATCATATATTTTTTCATTGTCAAATATCTAATACTGGAAGGTATCTCTTGTAGCTTACTTCTTTTTCATCTAGTATGACATCTATGCAAGAAAAAAAGACAATCTTTGTGGGTGTATCTGGTGGTGTAGATTCATCAGTAGCCGTCGCTTTGCTCAAAGAGCAGGGGCACCGTATCGTTGGAGTCTTTATCCGTACCTGGCAACCCGAGTGGATGGAATGTACCTGGCGTGACGAACGGCGTGATGCTATGCGCGTATGTGCCCACTTGGATATTCCATTTCTTGAATGTGATTTAACACAGGAATACAAAACAGGCGTTGCTGACTACATGATTGGCGAATACAAAGCTGGACGAACCCCCAATCCAGATGTGATGTGCAACAAAGAAGTTAAATTCGGTGGGTTCCTGAAGTGGGCGCTCGAGCGAGGCGCGGATTATGTAGCAACAGGACACTATACGAGAGTTGTGAGTTGTAAGTTGCAAGGGGAAAATAAAGGAGGCTATGCGCTCCTTCGGGGTGTTGACGAATCAAAGGATCAGTCGTATTTTCTCTGGACACTAACGCAAGATCAACTGCAGCACATTCTTTTTCCGATTGGGAATATGCCAAAATCAAAAACACGTACACTTGCAAAAAAGTACCACCTCCCCACAGCCACAAAAAAAGATTCACAAGGGATTTGCTTTATTGGAGAAATTTCAATGAAAGAATTTCTTTCACATTATATCGATCAGCAGCTCGGTGATGTACTGAACGCTCAAGGGGAGGTGATTGGATACCATTCGGGGGCTCTCTTCTTTACTCTCGGCGAACGCCATGGGTTTACGATTACTCACAAGG
>JACKGA010000007.1:0-22859 GCA_020632195.1 Candidatus Nomurabacteria bacterium
CGACGAGCCAGTGGCAGCGTGTAATCCCCCGCTCCTACACCCAGCTCAAGGACCGTCATGCCCGGCTGAGTATTTAGATATTCAATATTGTGAGTCGGATTTGAAAACATACATCGTATCTTAAATCAATGTGATCGAGGCTACCTGATCGCCTTTGTTGAGCTTCATAATACGTACACCCTGCGTAGCACGACCTAAAACTGAAATATCACTAATGTCAGTACGGATAATTTGACTCTGAGCAGAAATGGCAATAAGCCCTGTTTCTTCCCCTGAAATAACTTTAGCTGAGGCAATACGTCCTGTCTTTTCTGTAACACTAGCTGCCTTGATACCCGATCCGCCACGGCTTTGTGATTTATACTCACTCAGATCAGTACGTTTGCCATATCCGTGCTCCATAACGACAAGGAGTTCTGGTTTTTCATATTCAGTTCTCACAACACCGCTACTTACTACCTGATCGTCTTTTTTCAAAGCAACTCCCTTGACACCAGCTGCGGTGCGCCCCATAGGACGCAAATCTGATTCAGGAAAACGAATCGATTGCCCGTTGCGGGTGACCAGAATGATATCGTCACCCGGGCGTACCATACGCACACCAAGAAGTTCGTCACCATCTTTGAGATTCAATGCAATCAAGCCTGAACTACGAATATTACTAAACTGATCAATCTCAACCTTTTTGGCGATACCTTTTTTGGTAATAAATACAAAATATACCCCATCTTCTTTTTTGACATCTTTGGGTAGCGAAAGGATTGACTGTACACGCTCTTCACCCGTCAAGCCAATATAATTATTTACTGATTTACCGCGCGTTGATCGCTTCGCTTCTGGAATATCATACATTTTGGTGCTGTATACCTTTCCAACGCTGCTAAAAAACAAAAGATCGCTGTGTGTATTTCCTGAGAGAACCTGCGTAACAACATCTTCTTCCTTAGTATTCATACCACCGACACCTTTCCCGCCACGATTTTGCTTTTTATATTCGCTCGGGTCAGTACGATTGATATACCCACCTGCCGTAAAAATTACGACGGTTTCTTTCTCGACAACGAGGTCTTCGTCAGAAATTTGATTGACAGCACCTTTCATAATCTTGGTGCGGCGGTCATCACTGTATTTTTCTTTTACATCGAGCAATTCATCCTTGATAACACCAAGCATTTTCTTTTCGCTTGCTAGAAGCGCCTTAAATCCTTTGATTAAATCAAGTTTTTCCTTTAATTCATCTTCAATTTTTTTACGCTCAAGACCTGCAAGTTTTTGCAAACGCATATCGAGGATTGCCTGCGCTTGAATATCCGTAAATGTGAATTGTTTGATCAAGTTTTCTTTTGCTGTTGGTGTATCTTTTGATTTTTTGATAGTAGCAATTACCTTGTCGATATTATCAAGAGCTTTTTTAAGCCCTTCAAGAATATGAGCACGTGCTTCTGCTTTTGCGAGCTCGAATTCGGTACGACGACGCACCACCTCTCGGCGATGCAAAACGAAGTTTTTGATAATATCTTTCAAAGAAACCGTTTGTGGTACCCCATCAACCAAAGCGGTCATATTATAGTTAAAAGTACTCTCGAGCTCGGTGTATTTATAAATGTATTTCAAAACACGCTGTGGATTTGCATCATGTTTAAGATCAATAACAATACGAGTAACATCGGTGGATTCATCACGGAGGTCTTTGATACCTTTGAGTTTTTTATCTCGTACAAGATCAGCGATTTTTACAACCAATGAGTCACGCTTGGTACGGAATGGAAGCGAGCTAATGATGATTTGAAATTTCCCTGCCTTGGATTCTTTGATTTCGGCATTTCCTCGAGTCACCACGCCACCACGCCCTGTTGCATAGGCAGTAGCAATCGCTTTACGATCATACGCAATACCCCCAAGTGGGAAATCTGGACCCTGGATGTGCTTGAGTAAATCATCAATAGAACATTGTGGGTTATCGATAAGAGCAACCGTTGCATCCACAACTTCGCCAAGATTATGAGGTGGAATATTGGTCGCCATACCTACAGCAATACCAAGAACTCCATTCAATAAAAGATTCGGCACGGCTGCTGGCAACACGACAGGCTCTTTAGTCGTCCCATCGAAATTGTCACGGAAATTCACCGTGTCTTTTTCAATATCGTCAAGAAGCGCTTTTGAAACTTTTGCCATTTTTGCCTCGGTATAACGATACGCCGCAGCACCATCGCCGTCGAGCGAACCGAAGTTTCCCTGCCCCCAGATGAGCGGATAGCGATAGGAAAAATCTTGCGCCATATTTACCATAGAATCATAGACAGACGTATCGCCATGCGGGTGGTATTTACCCAATACATCTCCCACCACAGTCGCTGATTTACGAAACTTTGCACCAGCATGAAGACCTTTTTCATGCATCGAATACAAAATACGACGGTGCACAGGCTTGAGCCCATCGCGGATATCAGGAAGCGCACGAGCTGTAATAACGCTCATTGAATATTCGATAAAAGAGTGCTTCATCTCATCGACAATACTTACAGGTAAAATTGACGAGCTTTCAATAGATTCTGGAGTTTCTGGTTTCTTCTTTGGCATATACAAGTATTATAGCATTTTGAAATTGATAATTGAAATTACTTATTGCTCCAATATTTCTCCAATCTGCTCAAAAGCATTATTGATTGGCTTAGTATTTGCTTCTCCGCCCGTACTTCGTAATTCAGTCGGCGTCACATCAAAATTTGGTAAGAGTAGCGAAGCTATCCAAATCCCTAGTAAAATTATAGAAAAGAGAACAATCAAGAAATAAAAAAGAATTTTCTTATGTCGTGATTCTTTCGCTATTTTTTTCTCATCTTTCATTGGTTGGTTTTCGACAATATGCGAAAGTCCTAATTTACGCAGTAAAGACATAGACAAAGGATTGTAAACTTTCAATATCTTTTTGCTTGATAGTGAGCTTATCAAGTTTTTGTGTCTGTCCAGAACTCAGGGTGTCTAGAAAAGGTTTGATCTCTTTTATATCTTCGTAACCTGTCGGAATAATAATATGTGGAGAAAAAGCAGTTGCCATTTCAAAAGCTGTTTCGGTTGCTGGAGCGAATATAATATCAGCATCATTGAGTGCTTCTAGAGCATCGGGAGAAAGTGTCGATTTGTCAGACACATCGCCCAAAACACCGATACGCATACTATCAAACATAAAACTATAGACTGCATGGTGTTCCCCTTCGAAAAGAGTATCGAAACCTTGAATTTGTATACCATCAACCTCATATGAACCAGGTCCGTAGATTGCTACGGGCTCATTATCGCCATAGGTCGCCGTGTCGAAAATCTGCATGTCCCCAGCAAAGTATGTCGAGAGAGCAATATTAGAACCGAATTTGTTTACCTTAGTGCTCGTGTTTGCATTCACAGGGTTCAAGGCAATGACTGTATCTCCTGCTTGAAGTTTAAAAAAATGTTGTGTATGAAAAGTAATGATCATAATGTGAGTTAGTATAACACGAGAAAGTATATGATGTCTCACCTCCGCGTTTGAGTAGGTAGTGCTTCTTAAGATGGGCTTCGACCTCTGTGCGAACAACACTCGAAAGCGGGCGAAGTACATTATCCAATAATTTCTTTATAGAGTTCTTCCATGGTCTGTGGATTTGCTGATCCTTTGGTCGCTTTCATAGCTTGTCCCACAAGGAATTTGATAGAAGTTTCTTTTCCAGCTTTATAGTCTTCGACTGCTTGAGGATTCTCGTCGAGAATACTTTGTGCCACTGCGCGCAATGCATCGATATCGTTTTCTTGCAAAAGACCTTGTGTTTCGGCAATGGTGCGTGGATCACCACCCTCTTTTACCAACATGGCAAGAATATCCTTGGTAGCGCGCGAGTTGATATCACCACCAGCTGTCATACTGATAAGTTCTGCAAAAGCATCAGCATTCAGACGCTTGAGGAGGAGCCTTCCCTCTTCATCATTTTTCATCAAACCAACCAAATCAGAAACGAGATAGTTTGCGGCAAGCTGGATTTTCTTTTCATCACCAGAAAATACAATAACTGTATTTTCAAAAAAACTTCCCAGCTCTTGATCTTGGATTAAAACCTCAGCGGTGTCGAGGGTAAGTCCGAGCCCTTCATAGCGCGAACGACGTTCCCAAGGCAATTCAGGAAGTTCTGCCTTTTTTTCTTCTAGATTATACAGTTCATGAAGATAGAATTTGGGAATATCAGGCTCGGGAAAATAACGATAATCTTCACTATTTTCTTTGGTACGCTGTGAAAATGTTTGCCCTTTTTCATCATCCCATCCACGTGTCTCTTGGATAATTTCATCACCACGCCCTGCTTCAAGCAAATCTGCCATACGAGCAACTTCATAATCGATTGCCTTGCCTGCCATAGCAAATGAAGCAATATTTTTGACCTCGACTTTCGTACCGAGCTTCTCTGGATCATCAGAAATTGAAACATTCACTTCGACACGCATTTCGCCTTTTTCCAAATTGGCATGTGATACACCGAGATACCGAAGCAGTAATTGCAATTCTTTAGCGAAATGTATAGCTTCTTGCGAGGTATGGATAACTGGCTCAGTTACTAACTCCATCAACGGCACGCCTGCCCGGTTATAGTCAACCAGAGTTCCATCTTCTCCATGCTTGGATGTTGCCGTATCTTCTTCTAGATGAATACGGGTAAGTTTCACACCTCCCAATATTCCACCACTGACAATGGGGTGCTTGTACTGACTAATTTGCCAGCCTTTTGGTATATCGGGGTAAAAATAATTTTTTCGATCAAATTCCGTAAAATTTGCAATCTTACCATCAACAGCTAACCCGATGCGAATCATATTCTCAATAGCCTCCTGATTTGGCACGGGCAAACTTCCTGGATGAGCCATACATACGGGACAGGTGTGGGTATTTGGCGTGGCCTCAAAAGGGTTATTGGCACATTTACAAAACATCTTCGTATCGGTAGACATCTCAGCGTGAATTTCAAGACCAATCGTTGGGTAGTACGTTTTCATATGAGTGATAGTGTAAAGCATCTAGCACGCTGGAGCAAGTCTAAAAAGAAAACACCCTTGCGGGTGCTTTGTGTTAAGAATTATTTTCCGTCTGCTTCATCAGATTTTGCATTTCCTGTTTCTGACTGAATAGATGACAAATCCATTTCAGATGATTCTTCTTCTGCTTCTTCTTTTTGTTCTGAAACTTTAACTACGAGCGCTTCAGCATCGGTAATTAATGTTGCTGATGCGGGGATTTTGATATCGCCAGCATGAATAGCATCATCGAGAGTTTTCAATACAGATAGGTCAACATCAATATGAGAAGGAAGGTCTGTTGCGGGAACTTCAATTTCCACCTCATCAAGTGCTGTATTGAGGATGCCAAGACCGTCTTGCTCTGCAGGAGCTTCTCCTATAAATTCAAGTGAAATAGCAACCTGAATAGGCTTGGTCATATCCACCACCATAAAGTCTACGTGTAGAAGCTTGTGTGATACTGGATGTACCTGATAATCATGAATGAGAACCTTCTGAACACCCTGAGGAGTTTCGAGATCAATAATAGTTGATGTTCCTGCCTCTTTGTAAAGAGAAATCATCTCTTGGCGATCGACCGTAATAGAAACAGCGTCTTGCCCTTGCCCATAGTATACTGCTGGCATCTGCCCAGCTTCGCGCAATGCTTCTAAAGGAGCATTTGCTTCGCGTGATTGTGCGGTAATCGTCATAGTCATACGAGGGCGTATTTTACATAGATTAAATAAAAAGTAAAGAATATTTAATGTTAAACCTCTCACTGAGAAAAATTTTCACATACAAAAAAGCCGAGTCTCCCAATATGTGGAAAACTCGGCGAGTTCGCTACGCGAACAAGTATTAAGGATTCAAAAGGTTCAAGCCTTCAAGGAATCAAGATTCCTGCGGAACGAAAGCCGAGGCAGACCCATAGCTGCCGAACGCATCGCCGAACCAGCGCGAACCAAACTCGACCCTGCCCTCGTCGAACATGAAGTTCGGAGCGCGGCCGAAGCGATCATCGGAACCCGGATCATCATATTCGTCTCCTGCACAATCAATCCAAAGGTCGTCATAGTGCTGAAGTCTCTCTGGATGAGTCAGGATCATAATGCCGATTTCAAAGGCTCCTAGCCCGTATTCATTTAAAGCAAATACTTCTCGGGCTCTTCGTACCGAGCGACCCTTGTGGCGAATACCAAATTGAGCAGGAACAACCAAGATATCAAAGCCTTCTTGAGCTTTTGCAAGCTCGATAAAAGTGGCTTTTTTCTTGGCGGTTTCGCGTAAACGCTTGCCGTCAATTTGACCTTCACGGTAGTTGTAGAAATTTCCGTTTCGGTCGTTCTTGATCAGTTCCAGAACCTTCAATACCGCTTCGTGGTAGGTCGGTGCAACACTTTGCCATTTTGGGATAGCGAACCATCCTTCGGCATGTTGCGGTAACTGACCCTCTGCAATCTTTTCATTGGCATATCCAATACCAGGGAAAAGTTCGCGTAAGCGGTTGGTTTGTTCGGTAATGCCTTTAGGTTTGTAGCCTGAAAGGTAGCCGTAGCTAGAGTCCACTTCCTCATCCTTGTACTTATCAGAAGTTGATAAGTTTTTGAAGAGTGAGAGCGTAAACTCATACACTTTTTGGCTTACTTCATTGCCGTTTTCAATGATGCGCTGTGCATCTGTCTTGTCTGCTCCTACTTCATAGAGAGCCTTTGCTGCAGCATCAGATACGAACCTTTCGATTTGTTTTTTCTGTCCATCTGTTGCTTGAGTAATCGATTCTACTTTCATCGTTATCTCGTTTTTGAATTTGTGAAAATCCGGACTTACCGGGTAGCAACGCACCTCACTATGAGATACATTATTTCAATACCAATTGATGATATGGAAATAACGTATCTCATAGCTTGAACCTATGTATTTACAAAAGAACGTATCATACAATATATACCATATCTGTATATCTGTGTCAATTTATCTCGTCTCCCATCCTTTTTCATTACACCGTGCATACAATTGATCCATGACTGGATTCACTTCATCATCAGTAAGCGTACGATCCATTGCCTGGAAAATGAGCTTGAATGCATAGGAAATGCGCTCTTCCCCATCAGGCTGATAGGTGTCAAAAAGATCAATACGTCTACAAAGATCGCCAGCGTGCTGGGAAAGTGTCACAATGATTTCCTGAGGATCAACGGTACTTGGCGCCCACAATGCAACATCACGTGTCATAAATGGAAATAGAGAGAATGGCGTGAACTGTGTCTCTAGCACTTCTGATCCTAGAGAAAAAATATCGTCATACTGATCAATCTCAGGAAGTTCATTGATAATCTTTTCGAGATTCCATTCGACTACATCATTCTCTCCTGTTGGCAGAACAAAAAGCGCTGTCTGCAATCTACTGTTAAGAACTTCTACGATAGCGACGAGTTGCTCATGTGGATTACCATATTTTTTGCGTGCCTTTTTATCTTTATTTTGTACACCAAGAGCAAGTTGCCATCGCTCTTCCCCGCCCTCAAAAACCTTATCAAATTCGAAGGCGGTGACACGGTCAGAACCGAAAAGTTCTGTGTTACGAAGATTGAACTCAAGCGCTTCGCGAAACCCTTCTGAAATATTGCTCCGGAGTGCCTTTTTATCAGATGCCAGAGCATTGAGCATTTCTACTTCTCCTTTTTTAACAAATGAATAAGTCATTATCTCACTATAGCCATGCTGAATAAGTACATTGCGAATCTTATTCTGATAAAAAACCATCTTATTAATTTGTGACCCCCACGTAATATCACTAACGGATATCGGCGTAAGATTATTGTAGCCATAGATACGCGCGATTTCTTCAATCATATCTTCAGCAATACGCAAATCGTAACGACGTGGCGGAATCTCGACGGTAAAAGTAGTGTCTTTCTTAGAAAAAGAATAGTTAAACCGTTCGAGAATCTGGATAATATCCTCATCCGAAAGTGAAAAGCCGGTAAGTCGATTGGTGTGTTCTGTGGTGAATGCCACCGTCATATCTTGTTGTTTTAGTGGGTACTGGTCAGTAAGAGCACCTATTGTTGTGTCTGGGGTTCCAGCAACATTAATGATAAGTCGTGTAAGCGCTTCTAGTGCATCTGGTACAACTTCTGGAGAAAGTTCATTTTCATAGCGCTTTGATGCATCGGTAAAAATACCTACCTTATTTCTTGTTGTACGTGTCGAAATAGGTTCAAAATTTGCCACTTCGAGGACAATATTTTTCGTATCAGTATCTACTTCTGCAGCAATCCCACCCTTAACCCCAGCGAGCGCCAAAGGTTTTTCTATATCAGCAATAAGGAGCATGCTCTCATCGAGCTCAAGCTCCTGCCCACCAAGTACCGTAAGAGTTTCTCCCTTGTACGCATTGCGAGCAATAATTTTTTCAGAAATTTTCGAATAATCAAACACATGCGTTGGTTGTCCAAAATCAAAAAGTACATAATTTGTCGCATCTACAATATTATTGATCGGGCGCTGTCCCATGACCGCCAAGCGATCTTTGAGCCACTTGGGTGATTCTTTTACCTCAATATTTTCTATAATACGTGTTGCATAACGACGACACTGGGTTGGGTTGGCAATCTGCACGTCTATCCCCTTTCCACTTTCCTCTTTCCACTCTCTCTTTTCATATCGTCCTAGTGCATCTTTTGCGTATGTATTCATCAGCCCCGCGAGTTCATTGGCAATACCCTCATATGATAAACAATCATGTGCCCGGTTTGGCAATACATCAATATCAATAATATCGTCATCGCCGATCCTTTCAATTCCTTCGGTTTCAAAACTATGTGTCACTAAAAGCTGATCAATGTCCTGAATCGATGGGAGTTCCTTTTCAAAATATGTTTGTAACCAATTCCGTGAAATTTTCATAAGTTATTTTGCTTGTTTGAGCGAGTTGTGTAATCGTAAATCTCCCGTGTAAAACAAACGTACGTCTGGAATCTGAAGCTTCATCATTGCAAGTCGGTCGATACCCATACCAAAGGCAAAGCCTGAATATTCTTCTGGATCAATCCCTACATTGCGGAGCACGTTTGGGTGTACCATCCCTGCCCCCAACATTTCGAGCCATGTATCTTGGAATTTCAGATCAACTTCGACCCCTGGTTCGACAAATGGGAAATACCCCGGACGAAAGCGTGATGCTACTTCAAATCCATAAAATCGAGAAAGAAATTCCTCTAAGGTGCTCTTGAGATGAGCAAGTGAAATTCCTTTTCCAACCACGAGCCCCTCAACCTGGTGAAACTGTGCTTCATGAGTAGCGTCAGTGGCTTCATTACGAAAGACTTTTCCTGGAGCAATAATTTTAAAAGGTGGCGTGCGACCCTCTTTGACAAATTTTTCCATAAAACGAATCTGGACATTAGACGTGTGTGTACGCATTACTTTTCCTTCTTGTCCGCGCACAAAAAAAGTGTCTTGCATATCGCGGGCAGGATGATCATGGGGGACATTTAATGCGTCAAAATTATGCCACTCGTCTTCAATCAGAGGCCCCTCTGCGATCTCAAACCCCATTTCGGTAAAAATTTCTGAAATGCGACGGATAATCATTGAGAGAGGGTGTACTTTTCCTATTTCTGAATTGTTCATGTATATAAGGATAGCAGATAAAAATAGAGTTCACAAACATATAGCCGTATTGAAATATATATACATTCATGTATGATGCGAAGGCTTCGAAAGAAGATTATTCATTTGATGTCATTGCACTAATCCTCTCCTTTAATCCTATGTGGTTAAGAAGAGAAGCAATACATTGGTATTACGCAACTCGTAATACGGCAAACAAGTTGGGTTATAACTTCGGCTCTATAGCTTGAAACTTATAACTTAAAACTTGTCACTTTAACCATGTTTCAAACTAAATTTTATACAGAAAATAACTCTCTTCAAAATCTTGTAGAAAAAGATGAGCGTCGCGATCTTCATGTCGATGAGCTTATTGAAGGGACGGTTGTAGCTATTGAAGGAACTTCACTTTTTATTGATCTTCCTGGATATGGAACGGGGATTATTTTTGGTCGTGAATTTATGAATGCCAAAGATATGATCAAGAATATTGCTATTGGTGATACTATTAAAGGAAAGATCACTGAGCTCGAGAATGAAGAAGGCTATATTGAACTTTCATTGCGCGAAGCACGTGCGGCTTTGATGTGGAAAGAGGCAGATCAGATGATGAAAGAAAAAACTCAATTGTCACTCGAAGTAAAATCTGCAAATAAAGGTGGGCTGATGATTATGTGGCACACCATCGAAGGATTCTTGCCGGCATCACAACTTTCTACAGAACACTATCCAGAAGTTGATGGTGGCGATAAGGAAGCAATCCTCAAAGAATTGCGCAACCTTGTTGGTCAGGTACTGAATGTTACGATTATCAATATCAACCCCAAAGAAGGAAAACTTATCTTCTCAGAAAAAGGAGGCTCATCAGAAACCAAGCAGGAAATGGCCAAGAAATATGATGTTGGTGAAGAAGTCGAAGGAACCGTAACAGGAGCTGTCGATTTCGGTCTTTTTGTAAAACTCGAACAAGGACTTGAAGGGTTGGTTCATATTTCAGAAATTGACTGGTCTCTCGTAGAAGATCCAAAAGCACTTTACAAAGTAGGCGATGAAGTAAAAGCAAAAATTATTGAAATCAAGGATGGCAAAGTAAGTCTTTCGATCAAGGCACTTAAGCCAAACCCATGGCAAGTTGCTAAAAATAAATATGAAATTGGAACCGAAGTAGAAGGTGTGGTTATCAAGTTCAATAAACATGGCGCTGTCGTAGCTATCGAAGAAGGTATCTCTGGCCTCGTACATATTTCAGATTTCGAATCAGAAGAACAATTACGCCAAAGCCTTGAGCTCGGTAAATCATATACATTTAAGATTACGATCTTTGATGCAGATAATCAAAAAATGGCACTTACCTATACGAAGAAGTAAGTTACAAAAAAACCAAAACGCATCCGTCACAGGATGCGTTTTGGTTTAAGACCATTTTAATCACTCTGCCGTTCGTTTATTATATTCATCGCCTTTTCTACTCCATCAGACACAATCAGGGTAATAGCTTTTTTGACTTGTGAGGCTAGTTCTTTTAATTGATTAAGCTCCTCTTCAGAGAACTTCATAAGCACATAGCTTTTCAATGGAATGAGCCCGCGGTCACCAATACCAATACGAATACGTGTGTACGCCTTCGTGCCGAGTGCTTGTGTTACTGATTCTACGCCATTGTGTTCAGCACTGCCGCGATTATAGGAAATCTTTATTTCACCCATAGGGATCGCTAGATCATCATGAATAACGATTACTTGATCTGATGAAAGCTCATGCTTATTTACAGCATATTTTACTGCATTGCCAGACAAATTCATCATGGTATGTGGCTTGAGATATTCTACTGCCTGCTCACCTATTGCATCATGAAAATAATCAGCATCGGCATATTTGCTATACCCCCAGTCTACATCCCCCAATACTTCATCCAACACTAACCATCCCGCATTATGGCGAGTGGTTGCATATTTTTCTCCATAATTGCCGAGGGCGGTGATGAGATACATAACAACTACTAATTAATGAACTAAAAGCGCCCTTTATCAATAAATTCCACACCTGTTTCATCTGCTAAGCGATTAAGCAGTGGCTTGAGTTTATTAAAACCCTCATCAGAAGAGTACGAGGATGCTTCTAGGGTAAGGTTCTTCTTCTGAGCAAAAGAAAAAATCTCATGGGCAATCATAGAAGCATATCCTTTTTCACGGAATTCAGGATCAACGGAAATATATTTGATCCAAAATATATTTTCATCGTATGGACTTTTTTCTATTTCAGAAATTCCAACAATCACACCATTAGGATTTTTTACGGCTGGAAAATACTTCTCTTCATAACCATCAATAACATCTGAAATATCAAAATATTTAAATACACCCCCTTTATCAGAAGCAAAGAATCGGCTATCTTGGGGGAGCCGTTCTCCTTGGTAGATAATCTCTTTTAGCTCTTCGCGTGTGAGTGTTTGAGATTCGGGAGATTTTTCTTTTTGTTCTAGTGATGATTCGCTAAAATTCATATGACTAATTCTTACGAACGATCCAATACTGTGGCGTCTCTGGACATGGACCCTCTCCATCAGACTGATCATCTACACAAAAATCGAACACTTTCCCATCAATATAAACAGCAAGTGTATTGACGGTGTTGTATTGGAAAACAGCAGCCTCAATGTATTTTTTAAAATATAACATACTCATATCTCCTACTGGGAAATGGGATCCCGAAAGGTCAAGGCGCGCTACTCCATCAGCATCAATTGAGACGGATTCGAATGTATATCCATTCCAAGAGCCCTGATATGATTGTTGGTTAAAGAGCTGTCTAAGGACTGCGGTAAGTACTGCCGGGGATTTTGACACCTGAAAGCTCTCAAAGACTACTTGATCAGTATCGAAATCATAATCTACAGGTACTTCTACCAACATCCCTTCAAGTGTCGTTGTGTCGCAGAACTCCCCAACACATTCTGAATTATCTGGCGTAGCTACCTGATTTTGGCTTGCATTATCTACTAATTGCTGTTGAGTAGTAATCTCATCTACTGACCGAGGCGAAGGAAGAAGTATTCCTACGATAATTCCAATAGCTAAAAATAGTAATGCGGTAATGATTTTTGAAAAAGTGTTTGATTGCATAAAAATAAAAATAAGTTAGAAAACTTTATAAAAAGATGAATAACAAAATAGCAATGATAAGTAGTATGGTAACAATTATTAGGCGCACTTTTCTTTTGTTATGACGCAAATTTTTCATACATAGCTATTATACCGCATAAAACAAAAAACACCCATCTTTCATGGTGCTTGTATGATATATCTTTCGTACCTATCTTATTCTATCGCCTTTTGTTTTGCTCTATTGGCCTAATGACGTATTCATATGATATACACCATCCAAGGTCTTTACCTCCGTGATAACGCTCACGGATAAACGTGTATAGATTTGAAAGCTCAATACAATAGCTTTATCCATAAGAAGGATAATCAACCAATCTCTATTCTAAGATAAATCCTGAGAACAGATAATTCCAATTGGAGTGATCCACGACCAGCTTCCGCTAGCCGTGCCTTGTTACGACTTAGTCCCTGTTACCAAATTTACCTTCGGCCATACGCAAACGTACAGACTTCGGGTACCTCCGGCTCCCTTGACTTGACGGGCGGTGAGTACAAGACTCGAGAACGTATTCACGGCAGTGTGCTGACCTGCCATTACTAGCGATTCCGCCTTCATGTAGTCGAGTTGCAGACTACAATCTGAACTGGGGATGGTTTTGAGGATTGGCTAACGATTGCTCGATCGCAACCCGCTGTACCACCCATTGTATCACGTGTGTAGCCCAAGACATCGAGGGACATGCTGACCTGGCGTCGTCCTCGCCTTCCTCCCCCCTCAGTATCCACGAAAAAATTCATGTGCACTGAGGGGGCAGTCTCGTATGACATATAAAACATACGATGAGGGTTGCGCTCGTTACCGGACTTAACCGAACAGCTCAAGCCACGAGCTGACGACGGCCATGCATCACCTGTCTGCAAGTCCGAAGAGGGATCCTATCTCTAAGATCTTTCCTGCAGATTTCTAGTCTTGGTAAGGTTTTTCGCTTATCATCGAATTAAACCACATGATCCACCGCTTGTGCGAGTCCCCGTCTATTCCTTTGAGTTTTAAGCTTGCGCTCGTACTTCCCAGGCGGTTCATTTAACGCGTTAGCTACGCCTCTCAGAGGGTCGATACTCCGAAAAGCTAATGAACATCGTTTAGGCCCTGGACTACTGGGGTATCTAATCCCATTCGCTACCCAGGGTTTCATGCCTCAGTGTCAGTACCGTCCCAGCAAGCTGCCTTCGCTTTTGGTATTCCCCTCGATATCAACGGATTTCACCCCTACACCGAGAGTTCTACTTGCCTCTGACGGACTCAAGAACTACCGTTTCCACAGCGTTCCCCAGGTTGAGCCCGGGTCTTTCACTGTAGACTAATAGTCCCACCTACGCATCCTTTACGCCCAATAATTCCGGATAACGCTCGGGGCTCTGGTATTACCGCTCCTGCTGGCACCAGATTAGGAGCCCCTTATTCATACGCTAGTGTCAAAAATTTCTTCACGTATAAAAGATGTTTACAACCCGAGGGCCTTCATCCATCACGCGGCGTCGCTCCGTCACACTTTCGTGCATTGCGGAAGATTCTCGACTGCAGCCTCCCGTAGGAGTATGGCCAGTGTCTCAGTGCCATTGGTGGGGGCCAGGCTCTCACCCCCCCTACGCGTCATAGCCTTGGTAGTCCATTACACTACCAACTAGCTGATACGAAGCAGGCCGATCATAGAGCGATAAATCTTTCACCCGAAGGCGTATCGTGTATTATTCTACCTTTCGATAGATTATTCACGACTCTATGGTACGTTCCTACCTGTTACTACCCCGTTCGCCATGGGTCTAAACCCATTCGACTTGCATGCCTTATCCACGCCGCCAGCGTTCATCCTGAGCTAGGATCAAACTCTACTAAAAAAGTTTTTTCCAATCACATAGGATTGCTAACTTTCAATAGAACAAAACAAAAGATTATAGAATCAAATGTATTTGTTATATAAAACTCAAAACAAAATTATAACTAAAAAATAATAGGTACACCTAATCTAAAAAAGAATATACATTCTTGATTAAATTAAGTTCTATGTAACTGACAAAGAAATACTCGTCGATCTGTATGCGAATAAAAAATCACTCGAAAGTGATATCCCTATTACACAAGCAATCTTCTGAGTAACGGGAGATAGTATATACGAAACTTTTTGTAAGTCAACTCTTTTTTACATTCACCCAATCATCTAAGACAATACTGGGGAAATTTTTAATATGTGAGAAAAAGAAAAACGACCAGTGAGCCGCTTTTCTTCAGAATCATTTTATAATTTCTATATTTATTGCTTATTCAACCAATCAATCATTGCTTGGTAGGTTGCAGGCCCTGGCTGCCCATCAGCGGTGAGACCTTCTGTTTTCTGGAATTGCTCGACACGCGTCTTGGTTCCCGGACCAAAATCATTATCAACTCCTGATTGAGCGTCAAGATAGATATTAAGGAATTCCTGCACAGTACCGACACGCGTCCCACGACTTCCTACTTTCATATAGATTTCATCTTGAATCAAACCATTGAGCCGACGCACAAGCTCAGCATGCTCTGAAGATGTACTGCTCGAAGAGGAAGTTGTTTCTTCTTGTCCAGAAGTTGTTGCTTCAAGTGCTGCAGCAAGCTCTTCTTCGGAAACTTCTGGAGCCTCAGGTTGCGCATTGTCATCAAAATTTAAATCAACTTCATCATGCTCATTTGAGGCAAGCGTACCTGATGAATCATACACAAAATCATGGTTGAGATTTTTATAAGCATACCAACCACCAACGCCAATAATTGCGAGAACTAATAACCAAAGGATTGTATAGGTAATTCGTTGAAACATATGTGAGATATTATAGCGCATTTTCAAAAAGAAGCACACGTTCTTCTTCACTTTCTTCCAGAGGTAACGGGGTCGCCTCTTCTCCATCGTACTGACTTTCGTCTGGTACACGATCAGCAAAAGCCTCTACTATTACTGATGATGCAGCGCGAGCACCTACATTAGGACCACGCTCGAGAACAACTGCAAAAGCAACTTCTGGATTCTCATATGGATAGAGACCCACAATCCATGAATTGTTGATACCCTGACTGACTGATACCTGTGCGGTACCTGTCTTTACGGCCATATCAATAGGTAGAGTCTTGAGTGTTTGTGCGGTTCCTCGTGTGACTGTCTGGCGCATGCCGGCTAACACAGTATCGATATCATTCTGATTCAGTCCACTAATCTGCTCACGGATCAGTGTTTCATCACTGATGATACGTGGCGTCACAAGGTATCCTCCATTACCCAGCGCTGCAAAAGCTCTCGCAAGTTGAAGTGGAGTCGTCTGGAAACCAAACTGACCAATTGAGGTAATATACGTATCCCCCAATCGCCAATTGTCATGAAAGACTTCTTCTTTCCATTCAGGATTAGGGATGACTCCCTGTGGTTCATTACCCAACCGAAAGCCCGTAGGGTCTCCTATTTTAAACTTTGCAAGAAAAGTACTCATATAATCGATACCCATTCCTTTTTGATTACCATACCCACCTGAAATAGCGTAGAAGAATGTGTTAACTGAATCTGCAATGGCAAATTTCACATCTGTCATACCATGCCCCGATCGGCGCCAATCACGAAAGATTGATGGCTGGCTTGGATTGTACGGGTTGGGCACTTCAATGCGACCACTGCTGTAGACCGTCGTCTTATCGGTAATATATCCACCGACCAATGCCCCAAGTGCAATAATGGGCTTCACCGTCGAACCAGGAGAGTAGAGTCCCGATACGGCACGATTAAGAAAGTATCCTCGAGAACTCTTGAGAAATTCACGAATTTGTTTCTGGTCTTTTCGTTCTGACATAACAGATGGATCGTATTCAGGGTAACTCGTCATAACACGAATATCTCCAGTCTCAACGCCCAGGAAAACTGCCGCTCCCGCTTGGTATCCATCCTCCTCGACAATAGCTGCAATTGCACGATGTACACGAGCCTGGAGGTCTGCATCAAGGGTGGTGGTGATATTTTGCCCATCCACCGCTTCGCGTACTGATGAGGTTGTCGAAGTTTTCATATGCGCATCACGCTCCACCAGAAAGGCGCCGTTGATCCCCGCGAGTTCTTCCTGGGCTAAAAGCTCAAGACCTGCTTGACCTTCGGTCGTTCGCCTCCAGTAAAATCCATTTCGGTCAAGAGCTGGATATTGTACATAACCCAAGACATGAGCAAACCCCGGCTCTGCAATATATGCGCGATGAGTAAAATCATCGATAACTCCACTGGACGTCTGACTGTCTGTCGGCTCTTCATTCCATGCAAGAGGAATTCCCGATCGATCAAAAATCACCCCACGTTGTGCAAAAATAATTTCTTCAATAAGACGATTGTCTTCTGACTGCTTATATCGTTCTGCTCCTTGAATAACTTGAAGACGAAAAAGCTGCACCACTACGATAGTGCCAAGTACCAGAACAAGTCCAACCAGCGTAACGAGTATACGCGCAGGAAGCGATTGCTCCAAGACGCCCTCCATCTGTTGCTCATCAAATGATGAGACGTTTAAAGCTTCAAAAAAAGTATCTTCTGGTAAAACATGATCTTGTGATTTGTATGAATGACGGAAGAAGCTCATATTTTAAAAGAGAGTTGTATGGAAAAGTTCGCGTCGAAATACATAATAGATCGTGTATACAATAAAAGCACCGTAGCTATACCACCAAGTAAAATGAGAGCCAAAGGTCCATATATCTATCAATAATGTCACAAGAAAAATCTCAGGCCCCATATCGGCAAAGACAATACTCAGCAAAATAAAGCATGCAAAAATCCACCATGGTGCAACAATGCCTAAAACCCATAGGGCACATAGAAGTGCTATTGTAGAAATTATCTTCTCAAAATTCATAGTACATTTCTTCCTACGCTAGGATGACGGCGTGCCGTCGCGCGAAAGCATAACCGCAATAGATTGAGTCTGGGGAAATTGTTCAGCAATAATCTTTATAACAATAATCATAGGTACTGAAAGTATCATACCGACAACTCCCCACAATACCCCAGCTGCAACCAAAGAAAGAAGAATGACAAGCGGGCTAATATTGAGCGCCCTTCCTGCAATACGTGGCTCGACAATATTGCCAATAAAGAGCTGGGCAGCAATCAAAAGCAACAGCACTACAATAAATTTTCCGAATGATGCAAATTGTACGAGTGTCAGGGCTGCAGGAAAGAGCACGGCAATAATCGATCCAATAGTCGGAATGAAATTAAGAATAAAGACGAGGAGTGCCCAAAAGAGTGCAAGATCGACTTGAAAAATCAACAGCACTATGTAACACAATACCGCTGTGGCAATACTGGCAAATGTTTTAATTTTAAAGTAGGTATTGACATCACGTGCAATATACGAAAGAAGGCTTTTTGTCTGGGTTTTTTGAGATTCATGCCCGCGAAAAAGATAACGCACTTTATCTTTAATAGAAGGAAACTCAATAAGAATAAAGATAGCATAAATAATAATCAATATAGCCTTGCTGCCGATATTGGCAAGTGAGCTTGCAAAATTTCCTAAAAGCCCTGGAATGTTGATCGTATTGAAAATTTCTACAACCTGAGTGCTTGCGTCGAGTCCTATTTGATTGGTAAGAGTAATTAATTGTGCCTCATAGAAAGGTATCTCATTCATCAAGATGCCAATGTGTGAAACTGTGATTTGCCATACAACCCACACCAAGCCTCCTAAAATAAAAATACTAAGAATATGCGTAAGCCAAAGAGGCGGATACTTTTTTGTAAGCTGAGAAATTTGTGAAGCGAGCCCTTGCGAAAGAGCAATCGTAGCATAAGCAAGCATCACTGCAATAATGATTGGGATCAGGATTTTCTTTGCAAGAATAAGTAACGTCAGAACACCAGCAACAATAATCATAATTGAGGCGATATGTACTGAGCGTTGAGTACGAGGTGAAGATGTCATATTTCCTAGTATACGTTGTTGCTTGCTAGAGCTCAATAGGAAAGTGGAAGAAAATAGCTTCTCTCGCACCCTAAAGTACTCCCCTAAGTTGCAGAGCATCTGAAAGACCGAGATTTTGCAGTTTTTTTTCATACGTTCTGTAAATTGCCGAAAGGGTGTGCCCGACCTACATAATGATTATACAATAATTGCCTTGATATATTCAAAATGTTTTTTACTCACCGGCTGGATAGAGAGTCGCTGACCTTTTTGTATAACCAGCATCTCTGATAACGATGGATCATTCTTGATAACGGGTAGTGATAATGGCTCCTTCGCTTTGGCGACAAATGCCACATCGACAAGGAACCAACGTGGTTTTTCTACTGTTGCTTTGGGATCATAATATTCAGATTGTGCATCGAATTGTGTCGGGTCTGGGTAGGGAGTACTGGCAATACGCCCGATCCCAGCAATATGTGGTGGTTTCGTGTTGGAATGATAAAAAAACACCTCATCACCCACCCGCATGTCATCACGCATAAAATTCCGCGCCTGATAATTGCGGATACCATCCCAGGGAGTCACACCATCGCGCGCTAAGTCATCGATCGAATAGCAAGTTGGTTCTGATTTTAGGAGCCAGTGGTTCATGGAGACAGTGTAACATACGAGTCCAGTATATATTCAAAAATCTTTGACTTTTTTAATCCAAAATTTTCGAAGTTTTGTGCAAAAAATTTCGTAAAGTTACTCCATTCCGGATCATCACACGGGAGCAATATTGTTTTACCACGAAAAACATCAGGGTTGTATTCAACATAGGCAT
This sequence comes from Candidatus Nomurabacteria bacterium, assembly GCA_020632195.1. Taxonomy (GTDB): domain Bacteria; phylum Patescibacteriota; class Minisyncoccia; order Phycocordibacterales; family UBA1006; genus JACKGA01. Next base: position 19,534 of record JACKGA010000007.1, read on the forward strand.
TGATTTCTTTTTCAATGTCGTGATACTGAGTATAGAATTCGTCATTTTTTGCCTTTTTTGCTTGGGTAAGGTTTGCATTCGCCATACTGCACATTATATCAGGAAAATGACAGTATCCTAATAGAAAATACTACCCAAGTGTCGTATATTGCCAGATGAGGACTCGGCCACTCTCGTGAATTTTTATTCAATCTAAAGCTCTTGAAAAATCGCATTCCCTTGACCTCCACTCGGCACCACCGATTTCGCTACGCTTCATCGGGCTTCGCGCGTCCTCGGTTCTCGCTCTATCGGTCAAGTAAACCAATAAAACCCCACTGCATTGCAGATGGGGCCTCGCTGTTTTATGTTGCCCACTCCGGTCACGAACTATCCTCATCAGACCCCACAACGCCTTAGCAAAGCATACTATCAATATATCTAAGGTGTCTCGGTCTCATGTGATATTTCAAACCGTATGTATATATAGTGTATTATACCCGTCTCGGTCTATAGATGAAAGATCCCAAATGCCAACAAATGCCAATTTTTTGAAATAATAAGATGATATACTAAACACATGAACCAACTTCTGCAACAAGAAAAAATACTTTTTGATTCAGTTATGAATAAGGAAACTGATAAAGATACCGCCAGTGCTTTCTATGACTACGCGACGTTTCTTTCGGGCACAGGAGTTCCCTTGGTTGCTCACCTACAGACTCAGGTGAAAGAGTACCAAAATGAAATTGCTGAATATGAGCAATTATATGTAGATATTTTTGAAAAGATAAAAACTGATACTCAAAAACTTAAGAAACTTGTTAAAAAATTAGAATTAGAAAATGATCCATTATTTATTGATCGATTTAATGATTTACAAAATTTTATTGATGGTAATTGGGCGGTATCACGTCTGACGTGTTTTGATAATGTTCGTCTTGATTATATGGATATACTAAGAAAACTTGATGATCTTGGGTATAACAAAGAAATAGAGCCATACACCATTGTATTTTCTTCGCATAATCAAAAACCAAAAGATGCATATGCATTTGAAGATCGAAAGAGATATTACTCACTTCTTAAAGCTTTTGATAAAAAGCATAGTCAATCGGTGGTTGGTGCACTCACAAGAACCATGGGGACTCTTGTTGATTTAAATAACCCTGAATCAGAATATTCATATACCCGTAGCTCACTCGTTGCTCATGTCGATAAGGTACATAATTCTATTGTTCTTAATAATCCTGGGGTTACCAAAAAAGCAGATAGTAACAGCAAGATTTTCTGGATTGATGGAGATGATATTTATCACTATAAAAATGGAAAGCTTACTTACAATATACGACATACGAGCGATCCAAAATATATACAAATGTTTAAAAATATTATTCGGTATATGCCCCAAGGTAAGAACAGGATTCGTGTAAGCGAATTTGAAAAACTCATGCCTCGCAAGGATAGGGTCGGAGATGTATATAAGAGTAATCTTGGTAATAGTGGAACATCATTCCATCGGTTTTTAAAGAAAAATGGTGTTCATAACACCCATCCAAAATCTAAAGATCCTATTATAAAAGTAACTAAAAATTATATTAACTTCTATAATGATTTTTAGGTGGTGAAAAAGGGTGAATATAAAACTATATAAACATCTAAAATATCCTTAATTTGTAAGGCTCTTTTAGGTGCTTTCACCTATTTACACGTCTATTTTAGATTTTATATACATGCCAGAATTTCAATAACACATGCAATGAGGTATGTGCCTAAATAGATTTTATCTCTATGAAAAAAGAAGCCCTCACATGGTCACATACTACTCGCTTAGTATCTGATCTCACGGCAAATGGATATAATCCACGAAAGATAAGCGAGAAAGAAAAACGAGATTTACAAGACTCAATCAACGAGTTTGGTCGTGTTGCCCCAATTATCCTGAACACTGGATCTCGAGAAAATATTATCATCGGTGGCGAGCAACGAATTCATATCTATGCTGATCTTGGACATACCGAGATTGAGTGCATGATTCCTTCTCGAGAACTCACGCTTGATGAAGAAAAAGAATTGAATCTTCGTTTGAATCACAACACTGGTTCTTGGGATGAAGAGCTATTGAAAGACTTTGATATGGATATGCTCCTTGGTGTTGGATTCGGCGATGAAGAACTTCAAAACATCTTTGATGATGTCGAGCTTGATGAAGATGATTTTGACGTAGACAGAGCGATCAAAGAAACAACGGAACCGATCGTAGCAACTGGTGAGATCTGGCAACTGGGACAACACCGATTACTTGTTGGTGACTCAACTGACCTAGAACTTGTTCAAAAAATGATGGATGGTGAACAAGCCGATATTGTGTGGTGTGATGTGCCGTACAACATTGGATTGGACTATGCAAAAGGTATTGGTGGTAGTTCTTCCTACCAAGGATCATTTTCTAAAAAAGATGATTCAAAGAAAGACACTGACTATCTTTCATTTTTGAATGCGAGCATGGAAGTGACCAAGGCTATTGCTAAAGATAACAACCACTTCTTCTACTGGTCAGATTCATCATACATCTGGATGATGCAGACCTTGTATGCACAGCACGATATCACGAATAAGCGAGTGTGCATGTGGGTGAAAAACAATCAGAATCCAACCAATAAGATAGCGTTTAATAAGGTGTATGAGCCCTGTACCTATGGTGTTTGTGGTAAGCCTTACTTGAATACCAATATGAACAATGTGAATGAAATCTTGAATCAAGAAGTCACCACAGGAAATCAAGTTCACGATGAATTGATTGATATGATCGATATCTGGATTGAGAAACGTGATGACGTGAACTCATATCTCCACCCAACACAGAAACCAGTGACCTTGAATGAAAAACCATTTAAACGATGTTCAGCTCCTGGGCATATTATCTTCTCTGGTTTTGCTGGGAGCGGTAGTGACCTCATCGCTTGCGAAACATTGAATCGTAAATGGCGAGGTGTAGAACAAGACCCTATCTTTGCAACGGTCATTATTAAGCGCTGGGAAGAATACAGCCAGTCTAAAGCAATCAGATTATATGACAGTAAGTAAAGGAGATATTTTCCAGATCGGAAATCATATTGTTGGTTGTGGCGATTCGTTGGATAAGGAGTTTGTAGCAAAAGTTATTGGAAAGAACAAAATCAAAGTCATTTTAACTGATCCACCCTATGGTGTTGCTTATGTTGAGAATAAAAAGGATTTTGCAAAGATTGGTGCTGATGAGAATAAGGTAATTGCCAATGACCACCTCCAGAGTGAAGAAGAATATGACGTCTTTACTCAGAAATATCTTGGTGCCGTGATTCCAT